>JAITKK010000120.1 GCA_031278475.1 Deltaproteobacteria bacterium | reverse complement strand
ATGCTCGCAAGGGACGACAAAATACTTGAGAAGATAATAGCCATGGGCCAGAGGGAGGTCTTCTTCCCGCTGACCGACCAGGTGCACGCCTTCATAAGCTACGCGGTGGAGGAAATCATTGGCTCCATCGAGCCCCTCTTCGGGGGCGGCGAGGAAGGCGCCTACAAATACGAGCAGGCCCAGACCGAAATCAGGTTCCTGCGGGACACCTTGAAGAACCTCGCGATCCCCGCGCACCCCAAGGTGCACGAGCTTTATGAGCTGCAACACCTCGCGACTCTCTGGGTCTACATAAGGAACCTTAACGCCCACATCCAGATGCTGCGGCACGACAAGCTGAAGACCGCCATGGAGTACTACGCGAAGCTATACAAAAACGTCATCCCCGGAAGGGATTCCAACTAAAAAACGGCTCCCGCAGGCCGAAAATCCCAAAACCCGCTAAAAACGCGCAAACCGGCACCTTTTTCCGGGAAAACCCAGGGCGCGACGCCCTGGCGGCGGAGGCTACGAGCCCCGTGGGCCCCAACACGGCAATGGCCGCCCCCTCGCAAGAGGGTGGCGGCCATTGTCGCTTTGGTTGATTATTGCGGCTAAATGACGCCGATTGAATCAGGCTTTGTCGGGCGTCCCGGGAAGGCTTGCAAGCCCAAGGGGCAATCCCTACTCCTCGCCCTGGGCCATGGGGATCTTGGTGACGGCCCTGTCGCCGTTGGCCAAGGCCAACAGGTGGTCCATGTCCTTGTTCAGGATGTGCACCTGCTCGGTAAGCCCGGTTGCCGCCTCGGAGGTCTCCTGGGCGGCCGAGGCGTTGTTCTGGGTGACCGCGTCCATCTCAAGGACGGCGGTATTGAGAAGCGAGACGTTCTGGGCCTGCTCCTTGGATGCCTTGGCAACGGTCGAGAATATCTCGGCGGCCCGGGTTATGCGGCCCACCATCTCGCTGAACTGGCTGGCCGTGGTCTTCACCAAGCCTGAGCCCGACTCTATGTTGTGGATGGTCTGGTTGATGAGGTTCGCGGTGTTCTTGGCCGCCTCGGCTGATCTCACCGCGAGGTTCCTCACCTCGCCCGCGACGACCGCGAACCCCGCGCCGGCTTCGCCGGCGCGGGCGGCCTCCACGGCCGCGTTCAGGGCCAGGAGGTTGGTCTGGAAGGCTATCTCGTCTATGACCTTCAGGATCTTCTCTATCTCCATGCCGGAGGCTGCGATGTCCTCCATGGCGGTGCTCAGCTGCCTCATGGCCTGCTCGGCGTGCTCGGCGTTGCTGGCGGTCTCCTGGATGACCTGGTCGGCCTCCCTGGTGTGCTCGGTGTTATCCGTGATTATCTTGGATAGGCCCT
This sequence comes from Deltaproteobacteria bacterium, assembly GCA_031278475.1. Lineage (GTDB taxonomy): Bacteria > Desulfobacterota > Desulfarculia > Adiutricales > Adiutricaceae > JAISMF01. Next base: position 1,639 of record JAITKK010000120.1, on the reverse strand, counting down.
CCAGGGTATGGCGGGTGTCCGCCAGGGAGGTGGCGTTCTCCGAGGCCCCCTGGGCGAGGCTGTTGGAGGAGGAGGCCAGCTGCACGGAGGCCGCGTCTATGCGCACCGAGATGTTCCCCAGCTCGCTTGCCACGAACTGCAGGGAGTGGTTGAGCTTGGTGGTGAAGAAGGTCGCGAATATTATGCCAACCAGGATGCCCACGCCCGTGATTATGTACATGAAGACCAGGGCCACCCGGATGGAGGAGAGCGCCCTGTCCCTTGCCGCGTGCATGTCGTTTTCGGAGATTTCCACCATGTCGTAGATGGTCGCCACCAGCCTGCTGATGAGCGGCCTGCACTGCTGGTCGAGTATGATGTAGGCCTTGTTGTTGGAGTCCTCCTTCGTGAGCTGCATCACCTTGTTGTAGATCTCGGTGCCGCCACCCCGCATGGGCTTGACGGCGTTCCAGTAGTAGGTGCTGATCTCTTTTAGCTCCGGATGGACGAAGAAGGGCGGGAGCGTGAACTGGGTGGGCTCCCAAGAGACCTTGCCCTCCTCTTCGAACTTGATCTTGTTCTTGGAGGCCCTGTTGAAGTGGTCGGTGAAGTCCTTGAACTGGTCAGGCTTAACGGCCGGGTTGGTGACTATGCCCTCTATGGTGTTGAGGGCCGCGGTCACCCTGCGGAGCTCCTCGCTGCCCACCCCGAAGGCCTGGTCGCGGGTCTGGGCGTCCACGGCGGAGACCGCCAGCTTCTCCTGGAGCTGCAGGCCCTTGATGGCCTCCAGGCAGGTCTGCAGCTGGAATGCCAGTTCGTCGGCCCTGGGGTGGTTCAGGGTGCGGGCCATGTTTATGAGCTTCCTTATGGGCTGCTCGTAGCCCATCCAGTACTGGAAGGAGGCCCCTGAGCTCATGACCCTCGCATAGTAGCCCGAATTCACCATGCTGTAGTCCATGACCTGCTTTAACAGGCCCGTGTACTCGTGCCAGGTCCCCACAAGGGAGTCCCAGGAACCCTGCGACTCCGGGGTGGGGGTGTAGGCGTTGATGAGGGGCTCTATCTCCTCGGCTATGATCCGATTGATCTCCTGCTGTATGCGCTTCTTATCATCCACCTCGTTGATGATGATGATGTCCCTGGTCTTCGCCGCGACCTCCTCCATGCCGAAGGCCATGGACTTGAGGTTGGACAGGCTCTCCGCCGAATTGAAGGTCACTATCAGGGTCTTTTCCTGGGTCCTTAGGGAAAGGGTACCGGCTATCCCGATGCAGAGGGCCACAACAACGAAGAGGCCTACGACCGCGGCGATTTTGGCTTTGAAAGACATAAAGGCCACCACCTATTGGAAGTGTGTCGCTTGCCACAGGCATCCTCACGGGCATGCCTGCCGGCAAGATCCCCCTGCCAGGGTATCGAGGCGGGGGGAGGATAGGGCCCGGGTAGCCCGGGTTCCGTCCTGATTTTTGGGGAATGGGGAAGAGGCGAGGGTCAAGGGGGCATGGACAAGGAAAAAGGACATGGCAATGGCCATTGGCAGTGGTGCCGGGGCCAAGGGGCCCCGGGGGGGGTACCTTGCCAAGCCTCGCCCATGGGCCGCCTAGCGTCTCAAAAATTATTTTATCAGATAAAAAAGACCATGTTAATAGCTTTTTAGGGC
>JAITKK010000246.1 GCA_031278475.1 Deltaproteobacteria bacterium | reverse complement strand
AAAAGAGCACCCGCTCGTAGATGTGTTCTGGCATGTGTCCTCAACTTTGCTATTGTCGGATTGCGGCACGGGGGCCCTTGCGGGCCCCCTTCCGCCAAAAACCTTGCGGCCTGCCGGGGCTAGGCCCGGCCCTTGGCCGGCCTAGCCTTGGCCGGTGAATGCCGGGCCCTGGGGCCTTGTTGCGCCTTATTGGATCTTGTCGCGCCTTATAGGAGCTTCTTGCGCCTTATTGGGTATAATTGTACCTAATAAGACCTAATAGGGCTTTTAGGGCCTAACGCCTGAAGACCCGCTTCACGAAGCCCTCGAAATAGGCGTTGTCGGCCAGAAGCCTGCAGCCGTCGTAGGCGTCGCCCCCGCCACCGGAACGGGCCAGCGACTGGGCGAGCTTGTAGCCTTTGTCGTCGGTGTCGCCGTAGACCACTATGAAGTCCAGGTCGCCGCCGTACTGGCCCTTTATGGAACCAAGGGCCCCCTGGGCCTTCTCGGCCCCGGAGCTGTCCCTGAAGTCGGAGAACAGCACGACCGTCTTCTTGCCCGGGATGGACCCCAGCTGGTTGAAGTTCTGCAGCTCGGGCGCCAAGGGCGCGGGCTTCGTGTCAACCTTGGCGGCCCTTATGGCCCTAAGCACCGAGGTCCTGTCGTAGATGGAGGGCCCGTACGCGGGCTTCACGTCGGCAAGGCTCGAGTCGTCCTTCTCCCACCAGTTGCGCACGGGCCTCGTCACCCTCTCGAGTATGCTCGAGGGCTCGTTGTAGGTGAGGGTCTTGACGACCATGAGCTGCCCCGCGTCCGGGATGTAGCCCACGAGCCTCTCGACCGAGGTGAGCATCCTCCCGGCCTGGGAGTACCCGGCGCAGGAAGAGGCGTCCTTGCGGGAGGGATCGGGGCCCACCGTGCCCCAGGTGCCCTTGAGCCCGGAGGTGTCAAGGAGCAGGACGAAGCCGGCCTGGCGCCTGGCGGAGGCCTGGGCCTGCTCCAGCTCCCTGGGGTTGGGCTTTAAATCCATGGGATCGCCCTTGCTCTCCACAAGGTAGACCCGGTACCACATGCCGCCGCCCTCCCGGGCGCTCTGGACCGAGGCGGGCCAGCCGGAGGCCGTGAGCCTTCTCGCCTCCTGTTTGGCCGCAAGCGGGTCCCTGTAGCTGCGCACGAAGCGGCCGTGGACCACCCTCCGGAACCCCTCGCCCGTGACCACCGGCGACTGCGGGGACAAAGGCCTCCCGGCCCTCTCCTGGGCGGACGAGGTGACCCTGGCCGAGCGCTCTTCCACTGGCTCGATCTGCCTCCGGAACCCCGCTAGCTCCCCAGGGTCGTCCGAGGGGGTCACCTGCCACTGGGACACAAGGCCCTTGGCGACCAGGCGCTTGCCCAGGTCGGACGCGTCCCGCTGGTCGGCGAAGAGCCCCACCATCACCAGATGGAAGTCCCCCACCGGCCTGAAGGACAGCATGGTCCTCTCGCCCAGGGTCTTCCTCACGGAGAACGCCGTGAGCCCCTGGCCCTGGAAGGCCTCCACGGCCCTTTTGGCCGGTGCCTCGTCAAGATAGCTCGCGACCCAGGCGGTATTGAAGTCGCCGGAGCCCTTCTGGTCCAGCGGGGCCACGCCCTCGCGCATCTGGGTGCCCTGGACCATGAGGGAGGCAGGCGGGGCGTTCGGGTCGGCCCCGGCCGCCCTTTCCTCCACGGTGGGCTTCCCGCCGCAGGAGGGGAGGGCAAGGCAGGCGGCCGCCGCCAAGGCGGCGGCCGCAAGGATGGCCGCAAGGGCCCCGACGGCCCGGGGCTTGGCCCGGGACCGCCCGTTTGTCCGGGCGGGTTCTGCCCTGGTCTCGGATGTGGCTTGGATCATGGTTTCGCGCCCCCTTGCCTTCGGGGCCATGGGAAAAAAGCTATAAACGCAAAATCTTATCACGGGGCCCATGCCTCATTCAATAGACAGGGCCGCGCAGGGCGCGGATGCGGTGCGCGCAGGGAACGGCCCCGCGGGCCCCTCGCGGGACGCAAGCCCCAAAAGGGCCCGAACGCATGGGGATTCGGGGCGGCTTGGGGCCGGCTTGGGGCAAGGCTGTCGCGGGAGTGGGTGGGAGCGGGAGGGCGTCGGGGGGGGCGGGCAAGGGGCGGGAAAGGCAGGGACGGCTCATTCGCCCAGGAAGCCCTGGGCGATGGTCTCGGAGAGGCCCCAGTCGCCTTCCGTGTAGGTGGGGGCCTTGTGCCCGAAGATGACCTGGGTGAGCACCAGGGTCTTGAAGCCGAAATTGCCTATGTCCGTAAGGCGCAGCGTCACGTCCGTGGGCTTGAACGGGGGGAGGAAGCCGGAGTCGTAGAACAGGGTCTCGGTGAAGGGGCCCCTGCCGTCCACCCTGAAGTGCCACACGTGCCCGGGCTCGGGGGCCTCCCGGGGGAGCTCGGTGGGTATTACCCCCACCTTGCCCAGATCCACGGGCCTCGCGTCGTCTGGGCTCTCCTCGGCCGGGATGTACCAGCTTATCCCCAGGCTGTCCCCGGGGTAGTCCATGTTGACCACCTCGGCCCCGGAGACGTTAATCGACCCGGTCTGGGCGAGCCCCACCTTCAGGAAGGCCGGCCCGTCCAGGGTCTGGATGGGCTCGTCGGTGAGCTCGAAGCTGGTGCCGTCCCGTTCCCCCTTCCTCACCTCGCCGGCGCTGAGGATGAGCTCGCGCCGGGCGCTCACAATGAGTGCCAGTTGCAGGAGGGCCATGGGGTCGTCCTTTCCGTTAGGGGCATAGGGTCCTTCAGGGACCCAACAAGCGGATACCCCCGCCGGGCCATTGGGAATGGCCGGGGGATGCCCTGGGCGCTGTCCCGGAGGGCCCCCGGATATGGCGCGCTTGCTAAAGATTCCGGGAAGTATTATAGTCATGGTGTCCGCGATTTGCAAGCCCGGGCGGGGGCCAAAGGCCCCCGCCCGGGGTCTTTGGGTCGCCCGGGCGAGTGGCTCCGCGGCCCCCGCCCGAGGCTTCGGAACGGGGCGGGATCAATGCCGACATACACATACAGGCACCTTTCGGAGAGCCCGGGCTGCGACAGGGCACCTTGCTTCGAGTGGGAGCAGGTGGCAAGGGACCTGCCGCTCACGGTGTGCCCGTTCTGCGGGGTGCCGGTGGAGAGGGAGCTTTCCCCCTCCATGATAAAGAAGAGGAACTTCGACTGCGAGCTGCGCGACAAGGGCTTCACGAAGCTTGTGAGGGTGGACGACGGCATCTTCGAGAACGTCACCCGCAGGCCAGGCGAGGCCAAGTACGTGGACCGCCGCAAGCCGGAGACCCTGCCCATCCTCGAAAAGACCATAAAGGACTGATGGCGGACAGGTACCCCAGAATCCATGCCCCGATAATCGCGGTCATGGACGGCCAGGGCGGCGGCATAGGCGCCGCCATCGTCAAGGAGATAAGGCGCGAGTTCCAGGACGACCTGGAGATCTGGGCGCTCGGCGCCAACGCGACGGCCACCGAGGCCATGATGAGGGCAAGGGCCAACAGGGGGGCCACCGGCGAGAACGCAATAAGGCACTCGCTGCCAAAGGCCTTCGCGCTCATGGCCCCCATGGCGGTGGGCTGGGCGAACGCCATGATGGGCGAGATAACCCCGGGGATCGCCGAGGCGGTGACCAGCACGGACATCCTGAAGATTTTCATCCCCCTCTCGCTCGAGAGGGTAGTTTTGGCGGGCTACCAGAGCGAGCCCCTGCCCCACCTCATAGCCAAGGCCATCGAGATCCTCAGGAACTCCAGATGACCCTGCTCCGGGGGGCGGGCTCTCCCAACGAGGCAACAGGCGTTGCGACAGCGAGGTCGGAAACATGTGCGAGGCAAATGTCTACATAGCCAAGAACGGCTCGGAGGAAGAGCCGGAGCTATATCTCTCGGCCGTGGATTCGGTGATCCCCGAGGAAAACGACCACTGGCGGCTAACAAGCATTTTCGGCGAGCAAAAAATCCTTCACGGCCGGATAAAGAGCATGCACTTGGTGGATCACAGGATCATCTTCGAAACCATCGAGGAACCCGCGGGCTAAGACGCAAAAGCCGCAGCGCAAAAAGCGTTTGGCGGCACACACAAACGCAAAACCCAAGCAAGGCGGGACAGGCGAATGAGCCCGAGGGAGCCCCAAGGCCCCTTGGCCAAAGGCCTGCACGCCTTTTTTGTCGCAAAAACCAGCTTTAACGCTCGCATTCCCAAGGCTTTCGAAAGCAAGGCCCTGCGCGCAGCGTCCCTGCCAAACAAAGCGAGTAGCATTCAGGATTCTTTTCCCTTGGCCCATCCGTTTTAACCGCTTTCACCCACTTTTTTTGATCCGACGCTATCTTTATATGCGGTTATCTTCCTTGACCTGTCATTAATGACGAAGGCCAGGATAACGGGATTGTCGTATTGGTCTTCGTAATTTAGAATTTCCTCAAAGGCCAAATCGGCAAGCTTTTGGTCTGTTGGCTCCACGGCATCCCCCTGTTTCTCCAAATCGTTTTCTGTTCCGGCCTTGGCCAAACGTGCAGCCTTTCTCTCTAATAATATACTTGCCATAATCCTGGAGATTGGCCCTAAGGCTTCGAGCCCCATTTCTCCGGATAGAATTGCAGTGGCCAACAATCGGGCTTTTTTAGGCAGGTCATTCCGCTTGGTCACATTATTTGAAAAATCGCGGTATCCGCGCCTGTTGGCCTCCATTTCCTCTGTGAAATACATGAAAGCTAGTTCTTTTCTAGCCGCCTTATCGGCCCATTCATAAAATTCCCGTGTCTTGTTGGGGTTTGCAGCGTTGTGGCTTACTTTCAGCCCGATTGCCCAAGTCTGGTTTCCAGCGCGAACAACAAAGTCGGCTCTTCCCAATGCAGCATGTTTTTCCAATTGCAAATTAAAATTGAGGGCATAAAAAACCAAAAATATTTGAGCGCAGTAAAAAGCCCCGTCAGACCCTTTAAGGTTAGTGTACTCTTTCTTGCCATAATAATATTCACGGGGAATCCCAGCCAAGAGCTTGTTCAGTCCGTCTATAAGAAATGTTGGATTTCGTTCTAATATTGCATTTTTTATGGTTTTCAGTAGAATTTCCAAACTTTCATAGGAGTCATGATAGCTCCTCAAAATCAATTTTGCCAAAGCAACCCTAACTTCGACGTTGGGATAATCCAGTAAGTAATTCTCATTTGAGTGGCAGGGACGCAAACTGAGATAGCCTGTCCGGAAGAGAAAGACAGCTGGCTCATGAAATGCATTTTCGTTTGGAGAATCAATCTTTTCCTTGGGGATCGAATAGTTTCGGAACTGTTCGATATTGAGATGCGTTTTTCTCCAATAAGTCATTAATTGTTGCGGGGATCCGCTTGTAAACCAGAAATTGCCAAAATAATCATGATAGAAAAAACGCAGCATGGAATGAGGGTTATAGAGATGGGTTTTTCCGTCGAAGCAAAAGCCGTAGTAGTATTCCTTCATCTTGCGTAAAAGCTCATTTTCAGACATCTTTTGCCGTGCCGCAACTTGCCTTATCTGATAGGGGTAATAACGCAATATTTCCTCGTGGGTAAATCCTGTCAAAGCCCCGTATTGGGGATCAGTGCTGATGTCTATGGGATTGTTGCAGCCCGCATACAACCCTCCCACAGCCAATTTTGTGATACCAGTCACAAAAACAAAAGATATATGCCTTAAATTGGATTTCAGTTGACTGTAAAAACGTCTTAGCGATTTGCGAACCTTATCCATATCCATATCATCCGGACGGTCCAAAAGATTTGTTAACGGATAATCGTATTCGTCAATGAGGACTGCGACTTTGCGACCATTTTTTTTATGGCACCCCTTAATCAAGAGGGAAAAAGCTTGGCTCGGTTTTAGGTTTTTGGAAACCTCAACGCCAAGCGATTCAGCGATTCTTGATATTACATAGGTCAAAGAGGATTCGAATCTGTTTAATCCACTAGTAGGGCTTATCGCGCTCATATCCAAATGGATGACGGGGCGCGGGGCAAAATTCGGCTCATGTAGTCTTTTTTCGATTACAAGCCCGGAAAAAAGCTCATTTTTCCCTAAGAATATCGAATTCAGGGCGCTCACGGTCAAAGATTTGCCAAAACGCCTCGGGTGGGCAAGAAACCAAGCCCCCTCGCCTTTTTCCAGCATTTGGGCCAAGTATCCGGTCTTGTCCACGTAAATGATATTTCCTTCAATGATTGCTTCAAAATTCTGCATGCTTCGGGATGTCAGTGTTTTTTCTTCCATCGTTGATTCCCCTATAAACAGGAATTTTACCCACTGAAATGTCATAAGTCAAGGTCTTGCAACCGTGCCTATAGGCACGGTCAAGCACATATTGGCTATAGTATTAGTTTGAATAACCTTGAATATAATATTTCTAATATGGCCTGTGCCGTACAAGAAAATTTTGGAACTCGCTTTGTAGTGATCTATGACTACGCAGTTCCGGCAATCGGGTAAGCAGAGCCTGAAGGAAGCATTGCCGTGGCCTGAGTGTCACCAAAATCGCATCCTTGGGACTGTCTGACCGGCACTCGATAAGATGAAGTGACTTATAGTTTAGCGCTGTATTTTAGGGATCATAATTTCTATTTGCTGTTTTGTTCATAAAATTAATGTGATTTTTTGTGTGATTGGATTTTTTTATGCACAATGTCAAAATCATGGTCTTGGCGAATCGGATCTCATTCCACAAAAGTAACGATTATTTCAGCGAAAT
>JAITKK010000053.1 GCA_031278475.1 Deltaproteobacteria bacterium | reverse complement strand
GCTTCCACAACGGCCTTGGCCATGTCCCTGAGCGGGCCAAGATCCTTCTCCTTGGGCACCCACTGGTAGCGTACCTCGGGTGACGGCATGTTGTAGCCCATGGTCGTTAGCTCGGCCTGGACCAGCTTCGCCCCTTCGCCGCTCCAGCCGTGGGACCCGAAGGAGGCCCCTACCTTGTTCTTCATCTTGAGGCTCTTAAGGTAGCACAGGAGGTCGGCGATGCTTGGGAACATCTGGTTGTTGATGGTGGGCGTGCCTATGAGAAGGGCCGCTGCCTCGTAGGCCTCGGTCGCGACCTCGCTCCTGTGGTGGTTCTTGAGCGAGAGGTACTTGGTCTCTATGCCGAGGCTACCCAAGGTGTCCGTTAGCTCCCTTGCCATGAACTCGGTTGAGTGCCACATGGTGTCGAAGGCAATGACGGCCTTCCTCTTGGGCTGCTGCTTCACCAGCTGGGAGTACAGCGCGAGTATCTTGTCGGGGTTAGTCCTCCATATGAAGCCGTGGTCAGGGGCTATTATCTTGAACTTGTCCACCAGCCCGGCCTTGGTCACGGTGTCCAGGACCTTGGATATCTGGTTGGTGTAGGGCGTGAGTATGTTCGCGAAGTAGTTTATGGCCAAGGGCCTCCAGAAGGGCTCCTCGAACTCGTCGTCGAAGCGCTCCACCGAGGCGTAGTGCATCCCGAAGCCGTCCTGGGAGAAGAGGATGCCATGCTCCGGCATGAAGCTGAACATGCTGTCCGGCCAGTGGATCATCCTGGTCTCCAGGAACTGCAGGGAGCACTCCCCCAGCCTGAGCTCCTTGCCTACCGTCTGCAGGTTGAGCCCCTCGCCCTGGAACTGGCCGCCGAGGTTCTTGACCCCAAGGGTGCTGGCAAATATGGGTTTCTCGCTCCCGATGGCCCGCATGATCCCAGGGAGGCTCCCGGAGTGATCCATCTCGGCGTGGTTCGAGACCACCTGGCTGATTTTCGCCGGATCCACCACCTTGGAGATCCTGCTTAGTAGCTCCTCTTCGAAGCCGTGGCGCACGGTGTCTATCAAGGTGATGTCCTTGTCGATGACAAGGTAGGCGTTGTAGGTGCTCCCGTGGGGGGTCAGGTAGCCGTGAAAGTCGCGGATGTCGTAGTCCACGGCGCCTACCCAGTAAACGTTTTCCGCTATCTTGATGGGTTCCATCGGATGTCTTTCCTTTGTGTTGGGCTTTGGTTTCCGTCGTGAGGCAGGCGGCCCGCATGGCAGGCCCCCGGCTCAATCGGAAAAGCGGCCCCGGGCCCGGGGCCTGGCCCCGGAAAAGCCACGGAAAACCGCAGATTTGAGACTTATTTAATTACAAGTAGGGCCCTTGGTCAAGCCGACGGGCCGGGTTTCCCCAAAGGCCGCGATTAGGGCCGCGTCCGCAAAACCGTCATCCCCGAGGCCTCCGACAAGGCCCCATTGGCAATTCCAGGGTTGGCTTGCTTCCTGGGCCTTCCGGGCTCTTTCGGGCTTGGTTGGCTTGGGGCTATGCGGCACGGCTTGCCAAGGGGCTTTCAGGACTTCAGGGGATGGCTCTAAGGAGAGTGGCGGGCTTAGCGAGCTGTTTGCGAATGTCAATTTTATTTGGAGAAAATGAGAGAAGAACAGAAAATAGGAAAAGTAAGGCAAAACATAAAAAAAGAGCGGAGGCCAGCAAAACGACACCGCAAAGGGCGGCTCGGGCCGGAAAGAAGGGGACTTGGGGCTGTAAGGTAAATCCGGTGTTTCCGAGAGCTTGCCAAGGGGAAATATCAGGAAGAGTGGGAAAGAGCGGGAGAGTTAGGTGGGTGGCGGGAAGTTAAGGGCAACGAAACAAAACGCAATGAAACTAAACGCAATGAAACAAAACGAGATGAGCCGAAACGAATTCAAATATGGGAAAATGTGAGCCAACGCAGTGAAATGTCAGCCAAGCAAGGCTAGGAAGGCAATAGGAAGGCAATAGGAAGGTGCCCAAAAGGCCAGTAAGGCAATAGGAAGGTGCCCAAAAAAGCCCCGCGGGCCCGTCTTCCGACGGGCCCGCGGGGGATTGGATCCTTTTTGGCAGAACCCGCTGCCATCACTGGCCAGGAATGCTTGTGCCCAAGGCTTATGGAAAGACGGGCGGGCCTATCGGCCCTCCCTCCTTTGCGGCCCTTGGCAGGGCGCTTAGGCGTTGGCCTTGGGGAAGAGCTTGTTGTAGACCGCGGACAGCACGCGGACGTGCTTGGATTCTTCGGATATGAGCCTGTCCACGGGTATCCTGTCGTCCACGCTCTGGGTCGCCTCCTTAAGCTGCACGTAGAAGTTCACGGAGTCCTTCTCGAAGGATATGGCGAGCTCCAGCGCGGCCTTCTCGTCTTTTATCTTGTCAAGGATGCCGTCCACATCCTTCTGGTCCTGGAGGAAGACGTGCATGCCCGCCATCATCTGCAGGTACTGGTCCATCTCGTTGTCGGGGTCGAAGACGCTGGGGCCTTCCTCCTTGGGGAGCTCGGCCAGCATCTTGGTGAAGATGGCCTTGTGGACCTCCTCTTCCTTAGCAAGCCTTACGAAAAGATCGGCCGTCTTGCTCGGCTGGAACTTCTTGGCTGCGTTGTTGTAGAAGTCGAGGCCGTTTTCCTCGATCCTGATGGCTATCTTTACCGCCTCGTGGGCGTTGAATGGGTAGATCATGCGTGGCTCCCTGTGTCGTAAGGCGGGTTTTGGTTAAGGCGTGGGGCATGGGCGCGTGCGGCC
>JAITKK010000228.1 GCA_031278475.1 Deltaproteobacteria bacterium | reverse complement strand
TTTTCCATGGGCCGGTACAAAAGCGAATATTCCACATTTCAAATGACAAGGATCCGCCACTCGCGCCATAGGGTGCTTTAAGTGGTGCTTTAAGGGGTACTTTAAGGGGTACTTTCTTGGAAGAAAAGAGGAAATGAGGGCGGGTGGGAAGGGAAGATTTGAAACAAATTTCCAATTGTGCTATATTTTCCCCTGGCAAATTATCATAAGGGGGATTTTTACCCCAAAATAAAAAAAGCAACGTGCCCAAAAACCCGCGCAGGGGTCCGCGCCCTTAAGCGACCGAGCGCAGGGGTGCCCGTGTTTTCCCGCCTTGCCCATGCCTGGCGGGAGACGGCCCAATAGGGCCCCAGGCCTCCGACCGAATCGGGGAATATTAAGATGCACACCGTGTTTTTCACCAACACAGGGGCTGTCAGGGAGCACAATGAGGATGCCCTCTTGTGCCAGCAGGTAATCGCGGACGAGGACATGTCGGACGCGCAGCTTGTGGAGCTCCAAGGGAACAGCATCGTGGTGGCGGTGGCCGACGGCGTCGGCGGGGAACCCGGTGGCGGGGAGGCGGCGGCCATCATCCTGAACTCCCTAATCAAACTGGGCTACCAGCCATTCGGGGCGGACTCGGCCGACAGGCTGGAGGAGGTCATAGTCTCCGGGATCTCGGACATGGGCAGGCTCTCGGACAAGAGCCCGGAGCTTACCGGGATGGCCACCACCCTCGCGGGGCTCTGGACGGACGGAGAGAAGGCCCTGCTGTTCAACTGCGGGGACTGCCGCATATACAGGTTTCGCCAAGGGTACCTGGAACTCCTCTCCAAGGACCATTCGCTGGTATACGAGCTCTACCTAAGCGGCGAGATAACGGACGCCCAGATACCCACGCACCCGATGCGGCACATCCTCACATCCTCTATAAGGGACAAGGGCGACAACCCCCGGGTATTCCTCAGGGAGGTGAGCATCCTTAAGGGCGATTCCTACTTCATCTGCTCCGACGGGGTATGGGAGTCGCTTGACATAAACATGCTCGAATCCATCCTTTCCTCCGCGCCGCCGCTCCAGGCAGGGCAGGCCCTCGCCGAAAGGCTCTTGGGGATTGGCACCAAGGACAACTCAACCTTTCTCTGGCTGTACTGACAATATGCTTCCAATGGTTCCAATCCCAAGCCCCACAAAACAATCCGGCCCGTTTCAATAATTTTTGATAATTCCCCCCAAATTTCCGATAATTTCCAGTAATTCCCGGTAATTCCCGATTGTTTTTGGGAATAGTCCGGATTATTTCAAAGTATTTCTTATCAGGGCTTATCAGGGCCTATCAAGGTTTATCAGGGCTTATTTCTTATTAGGGGCTTTTGGCGTTTATGCGTTCCCGGCACAGCCCTGCTCCCGGGTCAGCCGTTTCCCAACTCGCATAACTTGCTTGGCTAACGCCGGCTCATTCGAATATTATCTTCTTCTGCCTTACGTAGGTCTTGAACATTTTGATTGCTCCGTCGTTTAGGATATAGTACGGCGGAAGATCAAGGGAGTTGAAGCTCCGGGTGACCGCGACGTAGATTAGCTGGAACTCCTCTTTGGACAATATTATGGGAAGTGGGTAATTCACGGGATTGGTCTCGCTGCGGAGGACCCTCGTCAAGACATCCTCCAAGGCGATGAAGTCGGATAGCAATGTCACGTCGCGGTATTCCTGGCCCTTGGCTTTGTGGGCGGTGGTTATCACAAGGTCGGCGGACGACTCGTCGATTGCCTGGAGATCCCTCATCTTCTCATAGATCCCGTGCACCAAGTCCTTGTACTTTTTTTCCACCTCGATTCTCACCATCATCACGCCGTCCTGCGCCGTGGACACGTAGGCCTCAAGCTCGGCGTAGCTTTTGAACTTCTTGATGAAGGGATCGCTTATCCGGTTCTGCCTGTAGTTTCTGAGGTGGTTCAGGTCTTTGAGCATCTCGAACTGGTAGCCCTCGAAGCCCCCGTTATAGTGGATTTTCAAATTGTCCAGGTTGTTCGCGACGAAGTCGAAGATGGCGGCGTTTGTCCTGCCTATGACGATGTTGGGGCACTTGTGGGGCTTGACCGGGGGAGCGGGCCCGCTTATCCCGTGGAACTCCTTTTTGGCCCCAAGCAAGGATAGGTACTTGTTGGCGATGTCCGAGACGTGGGTGGGGCAGCGGAATGACTTGGTGAGGTAGTAGTGGGTGGCCCCCATCTTAAGGGTCTGCCCTATGGCGTTCACCGCTCCGTTCCAGCCGTAGATCTGCTGGTAGGGGTCGCCCACCAGCACCTTCTTCCCCTTGGCCCCAAGTATCACGCTGAGCATGGCCTGGTTCAGGTCCTGGGCCTCGTCCACCAACAGGTAGGTGAAATGCTCCAGTTTGGGCTTGGAGAGTTGGTAGAGCTTGAAGTAGCCGTTGTGGGTCATGGTGAATTCCCCGTTCACCATGTCGTCCCAGGCATCCCTCAGGGCCTTGGCCATCCTGGCCCTCTGGATCCCGTATTCCTTGACCCTCTCGCCTATCATGCGGGTGTTGGCCTTGAAGAAGCCGTCTATGTCCTTGCCCGCCGATATGGTCCAGTTGTTTATGAGCTCGAAGAGGACCCTTGAGGCCCCTATGGCCTTGTCGGCCTTGAGTTCCGGGAAATAGCGGTTCAGGTCGTAGACCCTGAAGTTCCCCAGCTTGCTATGGTATTTCTTCCCCACCTGGGAGTAGGCCAGGGCGTGCAGGGTCTTCACCATCACGTTCTGGAAGCCCTGGAACGCTACCTTGGCCTCCTCGGACAGGGCCTTGTTGAATGCAAGGTACAGCATCCTGTCGTGGGGCCGCCTCCTAGCGTAGGCCTGGAGGGTGCTGGTCTTCCCCGTGCCGGCGTAGGCGGTCACCGCCATCAGGTCGCTTTCCGCCTGGGCTATCGTTTCCTGTTCGTCGGTTAGTTTGGCCATGCTGGTAACGGGGTCTTTGCCGCTGGGTTGGTGGGTGGGAGGTCTGCCCCATGTTACACATTTGGGCGGCCTTTTCAATGGTTTTTTTGCCTCCTTTTCATGGACGCGCCCCGCTTGCAAGCCCTTGGGTATTGGTGGGGCGCGTCCTTTTGGGGTCCGCCTCGGTTATGCCTTAGATATGGCAAACGTTATCCGATTGTTGGGATGGGGGGAAGGCAGGGGATGGGCTGGGATGGGGGAAGGCATGGCATGGGGGGGATCGGGTGAAATGCGCGGGGCACTATGCGAAATGTTGGTGGATTTCGGGGTATGCCGGGATATGTTCGGGATATCTTAGGGATATCTTATGGAAAGCGGGGCAGGGCACTTAGGCGGGTCGCAAAGGGCTTGCGCGTCGGCCGTAAATCAGGTCTCGGCAATGATCTCCCCTATGGAGCTTATGTCGTAGCCCTTCATGTGCCTGAACTGCTCCTTGAACTCCTTGGAGCGCAGGATGGACAAAAGGGCCTTCACCATGGGTTTTCCCATGTCCTCCTTTTTTAGGACAAGGTCGTAGTCCTCCTGCTGCAGGGGCACGAACCCCACGCCCTCCACCTGGGCCGCGGCCTTCATGTCGCCTACGCCAAGGTCGGCCTCGCCCCGCCCCACGGCCCCGGCCACCTCCAGGTGGTTGGGTTCCTCCCTCTGGTAGCCCTTGATGCTCGCGGAGGGGATCCCGAGTAGCCTCAGGCGCTCGTCCAGGAGCACCCTGGAGCCGGCCCCCTTCTCCCGGTTGACCAGCACAAGGCCGTCCCTTCCCAAATCCTCCCAGCCCTTGATGCCCGATGGGTTCCCGGCGCGGACGTAGAAGCCCTGTGTCCTCCTGGCCAGGCGGATGAGCGCGCAGGGGGTCCCCGGCACCAGCCTGCGCACGTACGGGACGTTGTAGGTGTCGGTGTCGCCGTCCCATAGGTGGGAGCTGGCCGCCTGGGCCTCGCCGCGGTAAAGGGCCGCGAGCCCACCGTAACTCCCAACGTAGGCACGCAGGGCCTGGCTCCCAGGTTTCCCCAAGGAACCCAGCCTGGTGGTGAGCACGTCCAGCATCTGGTCCTGGCCGCAGACTATGAAGAGCCCCCCCTCGCGGGGGGCCTCCCCCGCGAGGGGGGGCTGGGGCTCGGGAAGCCCGTGGCGGTCGCGGGAGCGGCCGATGTAGGACTCCACGTCCGGGGCCGTGAAGCGCATCTTCCTGCCCACCTTGTAATGGTTGAGCTCCCTGCGCTTGACCAGCTCATAGACCGTGTTCTTGGTCACCTTGAGCCACTTGGCCACATCCTCGGCCGTGAGGGCGCTGTCGTCTTGGGTCATTTTGTCCCCGCCATGCTAAGTTTGGTTCCCATTATAGCCCATTGCGGCCCGTTATGCGCCGTTATGGCCTTTCGCGGTCCTTCGCGGCCCGTAGCGGCCCCCCTTCTGGCCGCTTGATCCCGCTCAAAAAATCTTGACTCCCATGACGAAAAGCAACTAAAATGCCTTGTCGGTCCAGCTTTATTTCTTTTGGTCACGTTTCGTCATGTTTCGTCTTGGGGGAGGGGCCTTGCGGCCCCTCCCCGGCTTGGGCCCCTTTGCGGGGCGGGGGGCATGATCCCGGGCCAAAGGGCCGATACCCAAAAACGAACCAATAAGCGGAGGTTTCAAAAAAAGACCATCATGAGAAGACTAATCCCATGCCTTGTAACGGCGTTTTTCATTCTCCAGGGCATCGCCTTGGCCGAGGACTTCCAGGTGGCGGTCGCCGCCAACTTCACAAGCCCCGCGACCGACATAGCGGCCGCCTTCGAGAAGGAGACCGGTGACAAGCCCGTGCTGTCCTTCGGGTCCACCGGCAACTTCAGGACCCAGATCCAGAACGGGGCCCCGTTCACGGCCCTGCTCGCGGCCGACGCAAAGACCCCGGAGGAGCTGGAAAAGGAGGGCCTGGGCATCCCCGGCACCCGCTTCACCTACGCCCAGGGGGCCTTGGTGCTCTGGTCGTCAAAGGAGGGCTACGTGGACGCCGACGCCAAGGTGCTCACGGACAACAAGTTCAGGTTCATAGCGGTCGCGAACCCGGAGCTCGCGCCCTACGGGTTCGCGGCCCACGAGTATCTTAAGAAGCTCGGGCTTCTGCCTGGGATCGAGTCCAAGGTGGTCACGGGCAACAACATAACCGACACGTTCCATTCGGCCCAGAGCGGGAACGCCGACCTCGGGCTCATCGCCTGGTCCCAGGTCTGCAAGGACAACAAGCTGACGGGGGGCTCCGTCTACCATGTGCCGGCCTCGGACTACAGCCCCATCCTCCAGGACGCGGTCCTTCTAAAGCAGGGTGCGGATTCCAAGCCAGCCAAGGCCTTCCTTGAGTACCTGAAGGGCGATGTGGCCAAGGGCATCATCCTCTCCTACGGTTACACCCTCCCGTAAACCCATAAACCCAACCCAAGGCCCTGCCGCCCGGCCCCTGGCCGGGCGCCAGGGCCTGTTCCTCCCCCCCCACACACAGACGCGCGCGCCGGGGCGCGCCCGGGATCCCATGAGCCTCTCCCAAGCCGACATAAGCGCCCTCCTGCTCTCCATGAAGCTGGGGCTCGTCTCGACCTTCCTTACCCTGCTGATAGGCACCCCGCTCGCCTGGTGGCTCTCCAGGGGCCAGGGCATTGTCCGAAGGGTCATAGGGGCGGTCGCGACCATGCCCATAGTGCTGCCGCCCACGGTCCTGGGTTTCTACCTGCTGGTGCTCCTCGGGCCCAGGGGCCCCATAGGCCAGGCCTTCGAGGCCTTCGGGCTCAGGCTTTTGCCCTTCACCTTCTCGGGGCTCGTGTTCGCCTCGATAATATCGTCGCTCCCTTTCGTGGTCCAGCCGCTCCAGAACTCCTTCGAGGCCCTGGGCGAGCGGCCGCTGGAAGCGGCCGCGACCCTCGGGGCGGGCCAGCTGGACGCGTTCCTGACGGTCATCCTCCCCCAGGCGAGGCCCGCCTTCCTGACCGCCGCGGTCATGGCGTTCTCCCACACCATAGGGGAATTCGGGGTCGTCCTCATGATAGGCGGGAACATCCCGGATGTGACCAGGGTGCTCTCGCTGCAGATATACGTCTACGTGGAGATGGGCAGATACGGGAACGCCCACGCGCTCTCGGCCATACTCATGGTGTTCGCGATACTTTCCACGCTATTGGTGCAGCTCCTTAACCCAAAGAACGCCATGGCGGTCCTGCGGCCGAGGAGCCCGAGGAAGGCCTGAGCCCAAGGATCCCGCAAGTGGGCCGGTATGCGACGCTTCCCAAGGGGGCGGCAGGGGGACCTGACGCCCCCTTGCTCCTGTCGGGGCCCATGTCGGCGGTGGCCATCCACCGGTTGCCGTGGCCCGTCCCCAGGTTGCAGTGGGCCGTCCCCATGTTGCGGGCACTTGTTGGGGCCCGACTCATGCATTGATTGCTAAAAGCCTTGGGTATAAAATACTGAACACTCAGGGGATATGCCGTTTACGAGACCCTTTCGGTCCAAAAATATGGCGGACATGTTAAGATATTTTAGTATTTTTATATTAAATATTTAAAATAGCGGTATTTTTATATTCAAAATAGTTTCAAAAGTATATTATTATGGTAATATTTTAGTCTGGGCGCCCGGCCCCAATGGCCGGGACTTAGGCCGCGGTGGGTAAAATTGGTGTTGATTTTGCCCGGCCTAGCGGATACAATCTTCTTTCGTTTTTGTAAATTGCCCTAGCCGGACCTAATTGGTCGCCAGGCGCCCGCTTCCCGCCTTCCAGGGGAGCCGGCTGTTGGCACAAAGCTTAAACGGCATCTAAAAAAACATAATCAACCATGAATCGGGGCCAATGGGCCCCTAGGCAAAGCGGAGTTTTTATATGCGTCTCATCACCACGTCTTTGTTTGCCGTCGTGACCTTGGCTTTGTTCCTGGCCGCAAGCCCCATCCTCCTCGCCCAGGCCGATGCCCAGGGTGCCAAGTCCACCGGCGGGTCCATCTCCTCCGAGGAGGGGGCCTCGGCCGATAGCGCCCCGCAGGCGAGGACCATCAACGCCAACGAGCTCTTGCCCCTGCTCTTGGTGGAGGCGGAGAAGGGCAACGCCCAGACCATGCTTACGATAGGGAACCTCTACGAGAGCGGCGTCTACGGGGCGCCCCGCAACTACGGGAAGGCCCTGGAGTGGTACACCAAGGCCGCCCAGGCGGGCCTCCCTGAGGGCTTTTACAACGTCGGCATCAGCTACGAGATAGGGCAGGGCACCGCCCCGGATCCCACCAAGGCCTTCGAGAGCTTCCTTAAGTCCGCCGACATGGGCTTCCCCCTCGCCAAGCAGAAGCTGGGCGAGCTGTACCTGAACGGCACCGGCGTCCTGGCGAGCCCGGAGAAGGCCATAAGCTACCTTACCCAGGCGGGGGACGAAGGCCGCCCCGAGGCCCACTTCCTGCTGGCCCGGACATATCTGACCGGGGCCGGGGGCGTGCCCCAGGACACCAAGAAGGGGCTCGACATCCTGAACAAGCTGGTAGACAAGGACTACCCAGTCGCCATGAACGAGATGGGGGCCATCACCTTCCTGGGCCAGTACGGCCAGACCAAGGACTACGACAAGGCCAAGGAGCTCTTCACCAAGGGGGCCGAGCTCGCGAACGGCGACGCCATGAAGAACCTCGGGGCCCTCCTCCTGGACACCTCGGACAACAGGGTCCCCAACCGCACGGACGCCTTGAAGTGGCTCACCCTGTCCACCCTCTTCGGCTACAACAACAACCAGATGCAGGCATTCATCCAGAACCTGCGCTCCGAGATGAAGCCCGAGGAGATCCAGGCCGCCGAGAACGCCGTCCGCAAGTGGTACGACGACAGGCAGGCCGAGGAGAAGGCAAGGCAGGAGGAGGCCCTGAAGCAACAGCAACAGCAACAGCAGCAGCCGGCCGAGCAGCCCAAGGCCGGCCCGGCCTCGGCCCCGGCCCCGGCCAAGAAGTAAGGCTACCCCCCCCCAGGGCCGGGGCCCTTGGCCCCGGCCCTGGGGGGAAGGACCCAGGCAAAGAGGCCCCCGGGGGATCCCCCGGGGGCTTTTGCGTGGGCGCCACCCAAAAACCCGGCCCTTGGCGGCCTGCCCCGGCCGCGGCCCTCCAAGGACCCTCACGGGGGACCGGTCCCGGCTATTGTGCGCTCGCCCGGTCTTGGTGTATCATTGGCTGGTATCTAGCCTTTACGCCGCTTTCCGCCCTCCCGGGGCCCTGCAGCCCAGTTTTTTGCCTCGGGCGGCGCCGACCCCCCCGAGGGACCGTCCCCCCCGGCCCGGCCACGCCGTCTTCTCCCATCGGTAGAACACTATGTCAGACATCAAGGTAGATCAGCAGGCGACGGACTTCCTGCCCGCGGGTTTCGACCCGATCCAGTCCATGCGCATACTCACGGACTATCTCATCAGCCTGGAGTCCTCCTACAACGAGTACCAGAAGAAGTCCTCCAACCAGCAGCGGCAGTCCGAGACCTCCATAAGGACCCTCACGAAGCAGCGGGACGACCTGGAGCAGGAAAAGGAGCGCCTTACCCGCGACCTTCTGCACCTGACCGCCCAGGTGGAGGAGCTGGAGAGCTCGCTCCTGACCGCGAACCAGAAGGTCATAGGCTTCGAGAAGCAGATGAAGAAGCTCCACCGCGACAACGAGAGCATGGAGAGCGTTCTCAACCAGAAAGAGAACGACAACAATTTCCTCCAGGGCGAGGTGGACCGCCTCTCCAAGGACTTCGACAACACCAACTCCAGCCTGATCGGCATGACGTCCCGCCTGGACGACCTCGAGCGCAAGCTGGCGACCGCGAGGACGCACGCGACCGTGCAGGAAAAGGAAATCAGGCATCTTACCCTGTCGCTATCGGAGTCCCAGGGAAAGATTACCATAATGGAGAGCAAGATGGCGGAGGACCAGGCCCGTCACCAGGAGGAGGTCAAGAAGCTCCAGGAAAGGCTTAACTCCGACTCCAAGCACGAGGCCAACCTCTTGAAGAAAAGGGTGCGCACGGCCGTTGGCCCGGAGCTAAGGGACCTTGAGCAGCTCTCCCGCGAGAAGCCCTCAAACGAGCTCGCAAGCAACCTAAAGGCGCTAATCGGCCGGCTCATATCCAAGCTTGAGCAGGTGGGATTCGAGTTCAACTAAAGGGATTAAATAACCTTCTCCCGATTCCGCAGGGCTTTAAAACGCCTTGGTGCCTTGAGGGATTATTTTGTTGGCTATGATTCGATATATTGGGGCAGCCGACCATAGGATGTCGCCGTGGCGACAAAATACAAAATTGAACTGACGCCAGAGGAACGGGGCCAACTTGACGGCATAGTCAAAAAAGGCAGGAACCCAGCCAAGGTCGTTTTATCGGCATTGGTCCTATTGTTTTGCGACCGTAGCCCCTTGGGCCGTGGCAGAAAGACAAACGCTGAAATCAGCCGGGAGCTAAACATCTCGGAAAGAACCATAGAATCCGTGAAAAAACGATTCGTTGAGGGAGGGCTTGGGAAAGCCCTGCAAAGGAAGCGGAAGGCGGTAAACCCACGCAATATTAAGTTTGACGGGGCCTTTGAGGCGCGATTGGTAGCTTTGGCCTGTTCGGACCCCCCTGAAGGAAAAGCAAGATGGACCGTGCGTCTTTTGGCTGACAGGCTAACGGAATTAGGCATCGCCCCCAATGGGGTATCGGCCATGACCGTACAAAGGACGCTAAAAAGAACGAAATTTGACCTCGCCTCAGGAAATATTGCAAAATCCCGCCCTAACATAACCCCTAATTCGTAGCGCATAAATTGGTGCTTTAAAGCAAGGGATGCTCTGGAGAGCTCCAAAAGCCCTGCCCAAAAAATGGACGCAACAATTTATCAGGGGCAAAGGCGAAAAAATCCCCGGTGACCCCCCAAACCAAGCGCGTTTGGGTGAGGCCACCGGGGATTCGCTTTCCTGAACAAAAACCTTGGAACAAAAACCTGAAACCTGAAAAAAACCTTTGAACAAAAACCTGAAACAAAAACCTGAAACGTGAAAAACCCCCTGATCTAAAAACCCAACAAAATGCCTATTTCCCCCCTGCTATTGCCATCCCCCCATGGCAAGAAGGCATTCGGAAAATCCGCGTTGGCCAGTGCGATTGCCTTGGGGCTTAGTGCGACGGGCTCCTTACCCGTGGCTAAAGCCCCATTGCGCCGTCCGCGAATTTTCCCAGTTTCGTCCCTATCTCCGAAAAGGTGAGCGTGTCCTGATTCCGTTCCGAGTACTTTAGCAGGCTCTCGCCGATCCTCTGGAGGATCCGCGAGAACTCCTCTCTTGCGTAGTCGTCTTTGTCAGCCGGGACCGGGCAGAAAAAGCGTATCTCGTCGTCCGGCATGTAGGAGTAGAAGAGCCTCTTGGCCTTTTCCAGCTCTCCTCGGTCGAGGTAGCTCTCAACCAGCAGCCCCGCCAGATCCAGCCTGATGAGCTCTGGGCCCAGCGAGGATGCCTCAGGGAAATGCCCGTAATAGATCTCGCAGGCCTTGTCAAGCATGCCGTTCTTTATGGAAAGTTCCGCATGCAGGAAGGCCGTCTGGGCTATCACGAAATCCAGCTCTAGGGATCTTGGCACCCTTGGGATCCTGTAGAACAGCAGCTCCACCATTTCCAAGTCGGAGCGGAGGGCGTACGCCCTCGTGAGCTCCATCAACGCCAAGGCGTATTCCAGGACGCAGGACTCCGTGTAAAGCGTAAGTGTTTCGGAAAGTTGGTGGGCCTCAAGGAGCGCCCTTTCCAATATTTGATTGTTTACCAAATCGCGTCGATAGTTTGCGTCATTCAATGCTTCCTTGTTCGAAAGGGAAAGCTCGTAGGCCATGGAGGCCCTTTTCGCAAACTCTTTTAGATGCGCGAAAGTCATTCTTAACCTCCATTGCTTCGCAACCTACCGGAAAAAGGTTTGCCTCACTGTATCCGGCAAGGTTGGGAGGTTAAAGGCCTTATGCGCCTTGTATGGCATGGCGGGTATGGCTTATGCGAGATGGATTCTCAGCCTTGCGCCCCCTGCGGGGATGGAATCCATTCCTGCCATGTCTTTCAGGCTAGTCTCCGTAGGCCTTTATTTTGTTTTTTTTCCGCTCCCGCATGTCTCCTTCGCAATTAACGTGTCGGGAGCATGGGTACGGGATGTGTTTCTATGGGGTGCCCGGGTGAACCAGTCTGAGGGCGGCTTGAAAGCTGCCTTTCCCGGGTCTTCAGCCCTTTGTTAAGATTACCCCACCCTTTGTGCCTTGTCAAGGCCAAAGGCCGATTTTTTCTTGCTTTTCCTCATCCCCGTGTGATCCCCGTGTCTCACCCATGTTGTCCCCGTGTTGGCCCCATGGCGGCCTTGGTCCAAAATCTTGGGAAAAGCCCATATTATCAAGAGGATATCCGATTTTATTAAATTTGTAGTATCCGTTTACGCAGTCAGCGGGTACTTTCTCCCAAGCCGTGGGGGGTTTTCCCTTGGGGTTGGGTTTTTAAAGAGGGCACCACCCTCTCCGCACTATGAGCCATGGCATTTGCGGGCTTTTGCGTCTGCTACAACCATTACCCTCGCTATGCCATATGCCATATCGCATGTCGAAGAAAACTATTTTTTATCTGCGGTTTTTTTATTTCCCTTTGGGCTTTGTATTTGCCGTGGGTTTGCATATCCCCTGCATATCCCCTAAGGCTTTTGGCATTTTCCAAGCAAAAAAATCGTTTCCAAAAAAGTTTATCATTATCGCCACTCAGCTAGTCCTCTGCCATGTATTATCAGAGCATATTGCAAGGCGCACGGCGAAAAACAGGGAAAATTCACGGCAAAAAAGGCAATGCCCAACACAACCCGCCCGCCCGTATACGAACGCCCTGACAGACGATTTTCGATGCCCGGTTTGACAATTGCTTTTGCGGCTCCCAACCTTGTGGCTGGGGACGCCTCTTGTCAGCGCAAGGTAGGGGCGTGCGCCTTTCGGGTGTCGCCCGGCATCGTTTGTTTTGTGATATATTATTATAGTAATAAAAATGAATATATGTTATAAACTCTATAAATCTTATAATTTATATCAATATTTATTTAAATAGATAACAAGTCTTCTTAGTAAAATAATTTACTTTATTATCACTAATTAAGATACCATATAATTGTAATATTAAATATGACAATTCCGTGTGTTCTTTACCTGCGAAAAAGAGGCCCTTTTCCTGTGACCATGATTCCTTCGGCCCGCACCCAGGCACGCCCTCTTGGGCTTGATAGCCCATGCGGCCGTTTAGGGCGCATTCAAGGCCTTTTAGGGTATCCTGGGCGCAATCATGGCAAGAGGGCCCTGGGCCATGCGATGGGCAAGTCGCGGCGGCCCCCCTTTGGCGGCGGCCCGTTTTTTATCCTTTAGAAAATACGATCTTGTGGTAAGATAATTCAGGCAAAATTTTGTGTTTCGAAAATATCGGTTGGAAGGGGACCCGGGCCCTCGGCCTGCGCTTTTTTTGGCCGCGGGGTGCCCTGCCGGCGTGTTTACAAGGAAAGCTTTAGCATGGAGCGTGTCCGCAAGGCCGCGATTTCACCCCTGGAATGTTTCCGGGGGCCAAGCCGTAGGGGATTCTATGAAAAACGTAATTGCCCTAATCATGGCGGGAGGCAAGGGCGAGCGCCTAATGCCCCTGACCCAGTCCCGCTCCAAGCCCTCCATACCGTTCGGCGGCATCTACCTCCTGGCGGACCTCACCTTGTCCAACTGCATAAACTCCGAGGTATACAAGATCCTGGTCCTGCCTCAGTACAAAAGCCAGACCCTGATCCAGCACCTCGAGACCGGGTGGAACTTCTTCAGCCCGAGCCTGGGGCACTTCCTCAGGATCGTGCCCCCGCAGATGATGAAGGGCGACAAGTGGTACCAGGGCACGGCGGACTCCATCCGCCAGAACCTGGAGATGATCGAGGCCGAGAGCCCATCGCACCTGCTCATCCTGTCGGCCGACCACGTCTACAAGATGAACTACGCCCTGTTCAAGAAGTACCACGAGAAGAACGAGTCCGACGTGACCATTGCCGTCATCGAGACCGCCAAGTCCCAGGCCAAGGAGTACGGGGTGCTGCAGGTGGACCCCAGCTACAGGGTCACCGGGTTCCAGGAGAAGCCCAAGAACCCGGCCACCATCCCCGGCAACCCGAAGTACAGCCTGGCCTCCATGGGCATCTACCTGTTCTCGGCGGACGTGCTCTTCGATCTTCTCAAGAAGGACGACAAGCCGGACTTCGGCAAGGACATCCTGCCCAACATCCTCACCTCCCACAAGGTCATGGCCTACCCCTACAGGCGGGAGAACAAGATTGAGGAGGTGGTCTTCTTCACCGACTCCGAGGGCTCCAAGGCCGAGGTGCCCGTGGAGGTGGCCCCGGATTCGAGCTACTGGAGGGACGTGGGCAACCTGGACGCCTACTGGAACGCCAACATGGACCTCTGCGGCCTGTCCCCCTTCTTCAACCTCTACGGGGTGCGCTGGCCGATGAGGACCTCCCCCAAGCAGCACGCCCCGGTGAAGACGCTCTCCGTTTCCGACACGGACGGCGGCAATCTGCACGGGGTGGCCCTGGACTCCCTGGTGGCGCACGGCTGCGTCATAGGCGGGGGCACCGTCCGCAACAGCATCCTGTCCTACAACGTGAACGTCCACCGCGGGGCCGAGGTCGACGAGTCCGTCATCATGGAGAACGTGGACATAGGCCGTTTCTGCAAGATAAAGAAGGCCATAATCTCCGACGGGGCCAAGATACCCGCAAGGACCGAGATAGGCTTCAACCCTGCGGAGGACCGCAAGCGCTTCTCGCTCACCCACCGCGGGATTGTGGTAGCGACCAAGAACGACTTCAAGTAGCCATGGCCCGAGCCGCGACGTTCATGACCAAAGCGAGGGGCACCCTCTTCGGGGCCGTTCTGGCGGCAGCTTTCCTCTTTGGCCTGGCCCTGTTCCTTCCCTTGGGCGCGCTTTTCGCGGATCAACCCCCGGCCCAGGCCGCCGATCCCCCGGCCCAGGCCGCCGATCCCTCGGCCCAAACCCCCTCCCCGGCCGCTTCCGGGCCGCCCGCCAGTCAGGCCCCTGAGGGCCCGCCCGCGGCAGGCGCAGGCGGGCCCGCGGCGAGCCCTGTCCCGGGCGGCCAGCCCCAAGGCGGGACGCCCCCGGCGGAACCCCCCCAGGGCGGGCAGGGCCAAGATGGGGACCCCCAGGCAGGGATGCCCTTCGTCTTGGAGGAGAGGGTCATCGAGGAGGGCGATCTTGGGAACGTCCCAGAGGTAATCCCCACCGGCTCGGCCTGGCTGGACTTCTGCCAGAGGGCGACGGCAATCGAGCTATCCCAAGCGGTATCCAGGGGCGGGGACGTCAATTACAAGGATGCGGACGGGTTCACGGCCTTGATGGCGGTCGCCGGCTACAACACCGACGCCGGGGCCCTGTCCGTGATGCTTGGGGCCGGGGCCGACCTTGATGCCGTGGAGGGGGTATTCGGCTTCAACGCCCTGTTCTTCGCCGCCTCTTACAACCCCCAGCCCCTCGTGGCCGAGATACTCCTCTCCAAGGGCATGGATCCGGCTGCGAGGGACAAGCAGGGGAGGACGGTGCTTATCGCGGCCGCTGGGTCCAACCCAAGCGTTCCCGTCATCAGGACGCTGCTACGGCACGGGGCGGATGTGTCCGCGACCGACGAGTCCGGGAACACGGCGCTCATGCAGGCGGCGGGAGCCAACAAGAACCCCGGGGTCATCAAGGCGCTCATCGAGGGGGGGGCCTTGGTCAACGACAAGAACAAGAGGGGCGATACCGCGCTCTTCTTCGCCGCCGGGCTGAACCCCAACCCGGACTCCGTCGTGGAGCTGATAAACAGCGGCGCCGACCCCAACATGCGGGACGATGACGGCCAGGGCCCCGGCTTCGCGTTCGCCGCCGCCAACGGGAACGTCCAGGTGCTGGAGGCCTTGGTGAGGGGCGGGCTCGATCCCAAGGCCAAGGACAAGTTCGGCTCGACCGCCATCTTCCCGGCCGCCCTGTCCGCCAAGAACGTGGACGTGTTGGCCAAGTTACTGGAGTACGGCCTTGACGTGAACGGGGAAAACGACCTGGGGCTGACGCCGCTGATGCTCGCCGCCGGGAACCCCAACCCGGACGTGGTGAGGTTTTTGGTGATCCAGGGGGCGGACGCGCGCAAGGTGAACAAGGACGGGCGCAACGCCCTGATGCTTGCGGCCTGGCTGAACCCCGACCCCATGGTGCTGAGGATCCTGCTGGCAAGCGGCGTGGATCCCACGCTCAAGGACAACAACGGGCAGACGGCCTACGACGCGGCCCTGGAAAACCCCAACCCGGATATCGCGAAGCTCATGGAGCCTTACAAGGGCGGGGGCCCAGGGGATGCCCCGGCCAAGGCCGCCCAGGACCAGGCAGGGCCGCCCGCCCAAGCCTCCCCGGAGCCGTCCGGGGAATCCCCGGCCCAGCCGCAAGCCCCCGCCCAGCCTCAGGCGCAGCCCCCTTCACAGCCTCAGGCGCAGCCCCCTGAAAAGCCTCAGCCGCAGCCCCCTGAAAAGCCTCAGGCGAAGCCCCCTGAAAAGCCCCAGGCGAAGCCCCCTGAACGGACCTAAGGCTCAGGCGCTTGGCCATAAACGGCCAGAGGTGCCGGGCCCTTGGAAAAGGGCCCGGCATTCGCGTATAATCGCAAGGTCGGAACCGCAAGCGCGGCCGCGGGGCCCGGGGTCGGGGCCCGGGGCCCTGCCCTTGGCCAAGCCCGGAACGGCCCCGCGATTGGGACAATGTCCCTCGTCCTTTTTCCGCCAACATCACACGATTAGCAAACATTTCCGCCAACAGGGATGCGGCTGCGCCGAGGCCGAAACGATGGGCCTTTTGGCAGCGCCTGCCGCCGAGGCAAGCGATTCGCGCCTTGCCTTGGGCTCATCCGATAACCCATAACCCAACCCAATAACCGATAACAAAATCCCAGGTGCCCCAAGCCATGGTTTTCAGGCGTTTACCCATTCTCCTCCTCCTTGCCTTCCTAATCTTCCCCACAGTGTGCATAGCCCTGACCGAGACCATCGGCAGGGCGGAGGACCGCCAGAGGTCCAACTTCAGCTTCGCGGGCGAGCCCGTGCCCCTTGGAAGGCCCGACGTCTACGAGTCCCTGGACCAGGAGCTGCTGCTGCTCTCCGAGGCGAAGGCCAGGGTGTGGCTCACGCTAAGGCGTTCGCCCAGGTACCTGCCAATAATAGGAAGCGCGCTCACGAACGCGGGCGTCCCCCAGGACTTCAGGTTCCTGCCCATGGCCTTGGCTAACCTGGACCCGCACTACCGTTCGGGCGGGTCCGGCGGGTTCTGGCGGCTTAGCGAGCCCTATGCCGCAGGCTTGGGGCTGACCGTCAACAAGCTCTTGGACCAGCGCATGGACCCCGAGGCCTCCTCGGTTGCGGCCGCGACCCGCATCGCCTCCCTTTCCAAGTCCTACGGCGGCTGGACCATGGCCCTGGCGGCCTTCCTGGACGAGGGCGGGCTCGCCCAGGCGGTCCAGGAGTCGGGTGGGGTTGCCGACTACTACTCCCTCTACGTGAACGAGAACCTCCAGAAGTCCGTTTCCCAGGTGCTGGCGGGGAAGATCCTGTACTCCTCGCCGCAGAGCTACGGCTACAACCTGTCCAAGGCCTGGCCCCCCATCGGCCGCAGGGTGCAGGTGGCTGGCGAGGGCCGCATGGGGAAGATTGCCGCGGACAACGGGGTGGACTACAAGAGCCTAAGGGACCTGAACCCGCACGTGAGAACCGACGTGGTGCCTTCGGGGACCACCATATACCTGCCCTGACAGGGCCTGGGACGCGCAAAACCCCCGTCGTTTTCCAAAACCGGCCGCAAGGCCGTCCATCCTGGGACTACCAGCCATGCCCGACAGAAAGACAGTCTACCTGATGGACGCCTCGGCCTTCATCCACCGCGCCTACCACGCGCTCCCCAACTTCTCCGCGAGCGACGGCAGGCCCACCGGGGCGATATTCGGCTTCGTGAACAGCCTCTTGAGGCTTATCAAGGACAAGGCGCCCGCCTACATGGGCGTCGCCTTCGACGGCAAGTCCTCGGCCGACAGCCGCAAGGCCCTGTACGCCGAGTACAAGGCCAACCGCCCGCCCATGGACCGGGAGCTCGCGACCCAGATGCCGCCCATCCACGGCATCGTGGAGGCCCTGGGGCTGACATCCATGGAGCTTCCCGGGCACGAGGCCGACGACCTGATAGCCGCGTACGCCAGGAAGTTCCAGGCCGAGGGGCACCCGGTGGTCATAGTGTCCGGGGACAAGGATTTCTACCAGCTGCTCTCCGACAAGGTGTCCATGTACGACCCGGATCCCGGCAAGAAGTCCGCGCTCGACATGGAAGGCTTCGAGCGGCGCTTCCCCGGGGTGGAGCCCAAGGGCTTCCTGGAGATGCAGGCCCTCATGGGCGACAGCTCCGACAACATCCCGGGTGTCAGGAAGGTGGGCGAGAAGACCGCGCTCAAGCTCATCCAGGATTACAAGGACCTGGACCGCCTCTACAAGAACCTCCACCACGTCCGCTCGGAATCCATCAGGGCCTCCCTCGAGGAGAACAAGGACAACGCCTACCTCTCGAGGAGGCTCGCCTATCTGGGCGAGGGGGTGGGATCCCCCATGGGGCTCGAGGACTTCAGGGTGAAAGCCCCGGACAAGGGAAGGCTCCTGGGCATATTCAAGGACTACGAGTTCGCAAGGCTTTCGAGGGACCTCCAGGCGGAATTCGGGGCCGGCAAGGGAGGGCCCGATAGCCACCCCGGGCCAGGGGGCAATGCCCACGACAAAGAACATGGCGAGGGCCGCGACAAGGCACAAGACAAGGCACACGACAAACCCGAAAACATTCCCGAGGACATCCAGCCCCAGGCCCCAAAGGCCGCCCGCGCCCCGCGCGCGGGCAAGCCCAAGGGCCCCTTCGGGGGCCTTGGGCTCTTCGGGGGCGATCCAGTGGGGCCCGGCTCAGCCCTGGTATGGAAGGGCCACGGGGAGAAGGTGGACCGCGGGCTATACAGCCTTGTCCAGGGGGAAGGGGGCTGGGAGGAGCTCCTGGGGGAGCTCCGCAAGGCCGAGAGGCTGGCAATCGATTTGGAGACCGACAGCCCCAGGCCCAGCTCCGCGAACATCGTGGGCATAAGCCTTGCGACTGCCGACAACAGGGCCTTTTACGTCCCGGTCGCCCACAGGCGTCTTTTGGCAGGGGAGACGAACCTGGACGCCCAGGACGCGCTGGCACGGCTCAAGGGGCCGCTGCTGGCCAAGGGGAAGCGGCTCTGCGGCCAGAACGCCAAGTTCGACTGGCTCATACTTGCCCGGCACGGGCTGAGGCTCCCGGCCCCAGAGGGGGACCCCATGCTCGCCTCCTACCTCCTTGACCCGGACGACAGGCACGACCTCGACCACCTCTCGGCCAAGTTCCTGGGGCACCGGGCCATCAGTTACAGGGAAATGGTGCCGGACAAGAAGGGGCGCTTCGAAGACGTGGGGCTCGGGGACGCGCTCCGCTACTCGGGCGAGGACTCGGACCTCACCTTGCGCCTCGTGGGCGTGCTCGACAAGGAGCTTGGGACGGACAAGCCCCTGCTCGCCCTGTACCGGAAGGTGGAGCTCCCCTTGGAGGATCTTCTGGTCTCCATGGAGCAGGCGGGCATCCTTGTGGACAAGGGCATGCTCAAAGGCATATCGGAGGATCTTTCCCACAAGCTGGACGGGCTCGCGAAAAGCATATACAAGATAGCCGGCGAGGATTTCAACATATCCTCCCCCAAGCAGGTGGGCAGGATACTCTTCGAGAAGATGGGGATCCCGTCCGTCAAGAAGACAAGCAAGACCAAGAGCTATTCGACGGACAACGACGTCCTGGCATCCTTGGCCCCCAACAACGAGATAGCCCGTCTCCTCATCGAATACAGGGAGCTGAGCAAGCTCAAGAACACCTACGCCGACAAGCTGCCCCTCTCCGTGAACCCCCAGACCAAGCGCATCCACACCTCCTTCAACCAGACGCTGACCGCGACGGGGAGGCTATCGTCATCCGATCCCAACCTCCAGAACATCCCCGCGAGGACGGAGGAGGGGAGGCGCATCCGCGAGGCCTTCCTGGCGAGCGAGGGCTCTCTTCTGGTGTCCGCCGACTACTCCCAGATAGAGCTCAGGGTCATGGCGGAGTTCTCCCAGGACAAGGCCCTGCTGAAGGCCTTCCATGAAGACGAGGACATCCACCGGGAGACCGCGGCCCATGTCTTCGGGGTCAGCCCCAAGGATGTGACGGCGGAGGAGAGGCGCAAGGCCAAGGCCATTAATTTCGGGATAATATACGGCCAGGGCCCGTTCGGGCTCGGGAAGGTCCTGGGGATCCCCCAGGGCGAGGCCAAGGACTTCATAAACCTCTACTTCCGCCGCTTCCCGGGGGTCAGGCTCTTCATGGAGGAAACCCAGAAGGATGCCAGGAGCTCCCAAATGGTAAGGACCCTCTTCGGGCGCAGGCGCTTCCTTAGGAACATCGTCTCCGGGAACCACCAGCTGAAGAGCGAGGCCGAGCGCATCGCCATAAACACCCCCATCCAGGGAACCGCGGCCGATCTGATAAAGATAGCCATGCTCAGGGTGGAAAACCGGCTCAGGAAGGAAGGGCTGAAGGCGAGGATCCTCCTCCAGGTCCACGACGAGCTCATAGTCGAGGCCCCGGAGACCGAGTCGGAAAAGGTCCGCGAGCTGCTAAAGGAGGAGATGTCCAAGGCCGGGAGCGAGCCGTTCTTCCCCGGGGCCAAGACGCTGAGGGTCCCTCTGAAGGTCGACACCTCCGTGTCCCGCCGTTGGACCCACGCCTGAGCCGCCTATGGTTTCCGGGACTTGTCTTCGCCTATATGTTAGCCTTCGGGGCCGTCCAAGGTTGACCGTGACCCTGCGGTTGGGGGCGGCAACCCATAAGTCATAAGGCCTAAGGCCCTGTCGGATCTTTTTAGGGATGCCCGCAAGGATGTTACTGCGGGGACAGGCCCTCAGGGCCGGTATAGCCATGGAGGCCTTCTTCCTTTGGGGGGGCTTTTCGGAAATAAGCCCCACCCGCCCGAAGGGGGCGCCCCCAATGCCCAAGCTCCCCGCCAAAGGCCCCGTCCCGGCCTTCCTCCCAACCGGCCACAAGCACGGGCATCTTCCCTCCGCAAGGGCCACTCTTTGGCAAGGGATGAGGAAGCCACCCTAAAACCCGATTGATCCCCAAAAGATCGGGGCATTCCCCGACAAGCGCCCTTCCGGGACACTCGGCCAACCCATAGGCCCTTGGACCATCAGGGCCTTTCCCCAAATACCCTGAGCCAGGATCCCCGGCCTTGCTTGCTGGAACCCAGGCAATCACCCAATAGGAAGAAGCCACGACCTACGGCTCCCCCCCCTTCCCATGGTTTTTTTGCCGTGGGGCTAACAAGGGTCAAGCTTAGGCATCGCCCGGGCCTTCACAGAGGCATTTCAAGACCCGCGGCCTCAGCTTCTCCAGGGGGAGGGCGCCAAAGCGCCCTCCCCCTGGAGGATCAGCCACTATAGGCTTGGGCTTTCCAAAAAAACGCCCGCGGTCTCCCGCGGGCGTTCTTGGGTTGGATTGTTGATAGGATTAGAACTCCAAATTCAGGACGACGGTACCGGTGACGCCCTTCCGCTTGCCAACATAGCCCTGAACCCCGAAATCCAGGTTCACGGCCGAGCCGATGTTGACGGATAGGCCAAGTTCGCCGATACCGGTGCTGCCCTTGAGCTCGGGGCTTTGGATAATGGCGTTGCCTATCATGGCATGCGCCCTGCCGTCCGCCTCGTACTCGTAGGCCGCCCCGATGTAGGGCTTGATGAAGTCGGTGGCCTGGAAGGCAACCCTAAGGCCAGCACGTATCCGGTGGGAGTTGACATCATCGAACCTGATTACCGTGCCGGTGTTTATTCTCACATCCTTGCCCTTCTGGTGGGTCCAGAGATACTTGGCGTAAATATCAAGTGATGTGGTAGCGGTTATATTGAAGACATGGCCGAGGCCAACGTTAAGGCCGAAATAGTTGGAGTCAAAGTCATATTTCGGGCCGTTGTTCTCAAGTGTGAAGTCGTTTGCGCTCCTGCCAAAGCGTACGGACAAATCGGCATAGGTCGAACCAGCGTCGGACTTGGCGAATTCGATCCTTGTCAGAACTCCGCCGCCGGCATAGCCCACATCCCCGTCGCCCCTGTAATCCCTGTCGGGAAAGGAGTTGTAGGTATCATAATTACCGTTGCCGTACTCGAAGAAGGCTCCCAAGGTGATGTCTGCCGAACTGGACTCGAACCTGTAGGAGACACCGAGCAGGAGGTTGAATGAGTCGACATCCACGTGCGATCCGGTCTCATAGCGGGAGTGCCCGTACGAGAAGGCACTGAAGGCAGCGGGCCCTGGCGCGCCTTGGGCGGCCAGAACTGCCTTGGCGGTTCCAGTGTCGGCCACCAGATCCGATCCCGAGGTAAGGAAGGCTAGATTGGCCGCGACACCCTCGGAATAGGATTTGGACCTTGCACCGCCTGAACTGCTGGTGAGCGTTGATATGTAGTTACCCGAACCATCGTCAGTCAATGCATAGGTGTTGTCAATATCGCCGTTGGACGACACAACGGTCTGAGCTGTTACGCCTTTGAGATTGTTGGCTATTGCGGTCTTAACGAGAATAATAGTATCCCCCGGATTCAATCCGGAACCATCGTCGTCAATCTGGATTGTGCCACCGGTGAAATCGGCAACTCCTGAAACTTCGACGAATGGTTTGCTTTTGTCCATGTTATCGGGCAATTCAAATGTTACCGCAGCATTCTGCGCATCAAGGTTGGTCAGTTTAAGATTATCGGACTTTGCCACATAAAGTGTGCCCTTATCTGCAAATTCCAAATTGACAATGGTAAGGGCACCTTTGGCGTTATTGATAGTTAGACGTGCCCCTTTGCTCACAGAGGCTTGGGCGATGCTCACATCCGCAGCCGCTGTGCCAGTACTTCCGCCCAAAGTGATCTCGGTGTCCTTGTCAACCGTAAGATCTTGTGTGACTTCAAAGCTCATGGCACCTGTGTTCCTATTGATATTGATCTTTGGTGCCGTGAGGGTGGCTGCCCTAAAAGTGACATTACTACCTGTACCGGTACCGCTCGTGGCCTCCAGAGTGTTGCCAACTGTGACATCATCGGCAGTGAGCGATACAGCACCGCCGGGACCATTTGAGTAATTATCACCGCCTTTCAAAGTGGCGTTGTTCGCAACCTTTACCGTGGCTTTCGAGCCCTCGGTAGGCGATCCGGCATCCGCACCTTTGGCCAAGTCTAGGCTTGCTTTACCAGTCCCGCTCGTTAAGTCATCCGCACCGAGAATTTCAAGGTCACCCTTAACATCGACCACGGCATCGCCGCCTTTATTTGCCGTGCCACTGGCAGCACCGGCTGTCAATGTCACCGTGGCATCGGCAGCTTTGGTTGCTTGTATTATAAGGGAGTTTGCATTTAAGGTGGCATCGGTGCCTACTCCGTTAGTGCTTGCACCGTTGCGGGATGCCCTCACTTCCAAAACGGCATTTGCCAAACCGGATTTCACCGATACATCGCCGCTAGCATTGACAGTTGCAACGGCACCCTTGCCTGAAGCAAGAGTTGAGATTGCCTTAACGGTCGCGACACCGGCCGCTCCGGTGGCATCGGTACTGTCAATATTGACATTGCCTGCAAGGATTGTCGCCGCACCGGCATTGCTAACGGAAGAACTATCTGTATATGCCAAAACGGTTGCCTTGCCTGAACTTGTCGTTGTAACCGATAATGTACCAGAACCAACATCGATTAGGGCATCACCAACCTTACTATTAGTACTACCAGCCGCTACTCCGCCTGAGACGGCATGGACTGTGACATCATATGTTCCGATGGATTTTGCGTTAATGCCGCCTTTGGCAGTGATCGTACCGGACCCACCAACCGCATAGTTGGTACCGGCTTCGGCAGGCGCACCTGAGGCTTTGATGAAAACTTCCTGGGTAGCGGCAGTAGCTTCAATACTGCCTGTTTTGGCATCGATGATTCCGGCACCGCCTGTTTCCCCGATAGCTTCGCCGCCCGCTATGATAGTGATTGTGCCGGCTAATGTGGTTGCGGCGGAGTTGTCTGCCTTGATCCCAGTTGAAATAATCTTTCCATCTCCGCCTTTGCTGCCTGCGTCCATGCTATAAGTGCTGCCAGCCAAAGCTATGATTGTTACATTACCTGTTACACTCGCCCCATCATATTGTACGTCGATGGCAGCGCCACCTGCGTCTATGATTGCATCACCGCCATCCACGTCACCAGTTGTTACGGTACCCCCGGCTCTGGCCGAAACAGTAACATCGCCGGCCCCTTTAACCGTGATTCTGATGCCATTGGAACCGATTTCAGCTTTGGCACCATTGCCGACAGTGGAAGCACTGGCGGTGGCAGCATCGGCAATTATATCAACTTTCCCAGAACCTGATTTAATGGTTATTGCACCTGTGGCATCGGGATCGGCTAACGCATTGATTGTTGCGGTACCAACGATAGGCCCCCTACCGGACGTAGCCTTGATTTCGACTGTTGTGGTTGTGCCTGTCCCGGTATTGTCTATGTCAATACCGTTTGAGAGCACCTGAGCCGCACCACCTTCAGCCGTCGCTGAGGTCGTTTGTTTGCCTGTTGCGGTAATTGCAACGTTTCCCGTGGCACCAGCGTCAGCAGTTATCTTGATTTGGCCGCCTGTCGAATCGACCGTGGCATCGCCACCGTTATTGCCAGATGCGCCGGCACCTGAGCCTGCCTCTGCTATGATGTTGACGCTTCCGGCACCCTTAAGGGTAAGATCTATGCCTTTTGCCTTGATTTCGGCATCTGCGCCATGTCCGACCGTGGAATCGTTCGCCTTTGCTCTGACCGTGATATCATCGGCACCCGAATTAGCTTTTATTACGCCATATCCACTAATTTCGGGATCAGCTCCAACAGTTGCATCTATCGAAGCTTTCCCGACCTTTTCGCCTGCTGCGTACTCGGCTTCTAAGGTAATGGCACTTCCGGTATTTCCAGCGGAGTTATCAAGGGAAATACCTGCCGCTAGGATTTCGGCAGTGCCTGCAGTACCTGTACCCTTAGCAGCTTGCCCTTTCGCTGACACTGTGACTGCGCCGGTACCAGTAGACCCTTCATAAGTCACCTTAAGGATCCCGTCAGTGGAATCTATTAAAGCGGAACCTCCGTTCCCGTTTCCGGTCGCGGCAGTTGCCAAAGCCGAGACCGTGGTTGCCTCAGTGCTATCTCCATTGGAAGTAATCGTGATCCCTTTTCCTTTGACCGTCGCACTGCCGCCATTCCCACTATCTGTCGCGGCAGTACCACCTGTGGCCGTTACTTTTGTGGTACCACCGGCATTGGTTATGTTGAGAGCCCCGCCAGCGCTTATCGTGGCCGAGCCGCCATACCCGGTATTTGGGCCGCCATTCGAGCCTGTGGCGGTCAGGGTGAGCTTCTTGGCGGCATCATCTCCAGAACTCACGGTGATGTTCCCAGCCACTGCAATACGCGCCTCGCCACCGTCTTGGAAAGGAGCAAGTCCTCTTGCGCCGCCAGCAACTGTTATTGTTACAATTCCATCGTTGGAATTAGCATCGAAGTTTCGGCTAACTTCGATTTGGCCGATTTTCTCAGTGACAGTGGCTGTAGTTTTGCCTTTAATCGTGACCGTGGCATTACCTACGGTAGTGCTAGCGCTAGCTCCGCCTGCTGTACCCTTTGTACCGGCTGACACTACCAGATTGCCGTCAGCAACGATTAGTGAGGAGCCTTTAAATATCGCATCCCCGCCAGCTGCGCCATCGCCTGCCTCCCCTCCTCCGTTTGGGGGGGTGCCGCCAGACCCACTGTTGCCGCCCTTGATATTGGTGTCCCCATTGACCGTGACTGGGTAAGTCGTTCCCCCATCATAAGTAGCTACGGCACCGGCTCCACCGTCCGTGGCATCAACAGTATTTGACGTACCGCCTCCATTTCCTCCATCGCCACCTTTTCCGCCAAGCAGCTCAAACGTGTCATAGGTTTCATCACTTGAAGGTTTGTATGTGTAGACACTCCCGGGATTTCCATCACTTGGGGAGCCACTCACCGGGGCATCTACGCCATTTTGGCCATTCACTGTAGCTGGAGTAGTGAAGGACGACGCCCAAACCGGTTTGCCCCCCAACAGGGGGGTCATCAAAACCGCAGCCACGCCAACCGCTAAAATAAGCGCCAGGCCACGATTCAAAGCTAAAAGTCGCTTTAACCTAACCATGCTTTTTCCAATTCTGGTTGTGAAAATATACTCTCAAGCGGAAATTTCCCTCTCCCTCCTGGCACGCTTTCTGAAATAAACTTAGGGCTTCATAAGAAACCTTTGGATGGCCGGGTCATGGCCATGGGTCGACCACGGTCGCAAGGCCCGATTGGCTGGATGCCCACCAAGGCATCATCGCCCTGGATCTTGCCGCAGGCGGCATCCACATGGTGCCGCGGCCTTAAAACAAGGAAGCTCAGTCCTGCGGGGCTGGGCTTCGCTGAAGGGCCATGGCCCTGAATGACCGCACACGGGGGCCCTACCCTTGGGAAATGGTGCCCGTGAACGGCACCAAAAACAGCGTCGCGGCCGTAAGTGGCATTAACGCCTGTGTGGGTTCGGCCAAGAGAGTAAAAAGAAGAAAGGACATGCCAAAAAATATAATGCCAACAAAACCCGCATTTCCGGGCAACCCAAAATAAACTCTGACTGGGCTGAAGCCCCGGGGGGATTTCGGACTTAGGCCCTTGGCCACGGGAGGCGAGGGCCCATGGAACGTGGGGGGCCCTCCAAAAGGGAAATATCCTGAACCCAAGGCAAGCCCTTAAAACCGAAGGCAAGGACGCTAGTGGCGCACAGGCTCCCCCAAGGCCTCAACCCAACGCCTCATCCATCAGGAAATTGTTTATGAAGCTATGGCTGACGCCTATTCCGTGGAAATCCCGGAAGTAGTTCCGTATCCCACCCACCTTCAAATGGTTGAATGCCCTGTGGAAGACCACCTAGGCTGTCAGCCAGACGTCGAGAAGGCACCTGTCGGTGACGTTGGATGGGGGGTCAGCATAATGGTTTTTACCGCTTTTTTTCTTCTGTAGGTAAAAAAAATTGTGCCTCTGCTTCCTAACCGGCTCGACAGGCAGGACAAACATGTCATGAAGGCAGTCTTTTCCGGGATCCCTTTCCAGCGGCGAGCCGCAATCGTCACGCAGGCTCCCCTCTTTGATGTTGTACTCAAGGATGGAGAAGCTGTCAACAGCCGGGTCGGAGGGTTTGCGGGAATGGCCCCCATGGCCAGGCTGCCCGCCACCTGTTTGACAAATTTTTTTCACTGGGTTTTGATGAATATTAGTGGTAATTTTAGATTTAGTTTTTTGATTTTAAGATAATTTTATACTTATAAGCAAATTTTATCTTCTAAAATAGAATAAATAATGCGATATTCTATATTTTAGCCAATTTTTAGGGTAGTTTCGGCGTATTATCACATAGTTTTCCTACATTTCTTCGCATATCGCAGTAAATTCAGGGCGTTAACTATAAACGCAAGGGACATTTTTAATTTTGAAACACCTCGGCACCTTGAATGTTTAAACCCAATCACCCTGTCAAGGCAGGAATTCGTGGCCTCGATGCCGGCCCTCATGCCGTACAGCTTCTTGAACCGGTCGGTCCGCTCGAGGGAGCGGCGCTTGGAGAGCCGCATGTCTTTCGGGGTATACCCGGGCTCGGCTTACCATTGGTTTTCAGGGACGGGCACTTGTCGGCGTTGTGGCAATGCTTGCAAACAGCCGGGTCGAAGGCGGATGTCGCAACAACTTTCACGCTCTTCGTATGGCACCAAGGCTTTTGCCCCTCTCGCCGGCCTTGGTTTCCCCGAAGAAGTGGTACCCGGGCTCCATATTTTCCCTATCCTCGGAAAGGTACCTGTCGCGGAGATCCTGGCGCAGCGAGCGGCATCCCCCTTCGCGGTTTTCCTTCAGTCTCCTGAGGAACCCCATGATGGTATTACGGAAGGGAGTGAGCCTGGTGAGCTTGGCCATGTTAGAACGGACGTGCACGCTGTCAAGCCGTTGTGAGCTGAGGCCCACTTTGGCCGACTTGGCGAGGGTCTTGGTGACGCTGTCCACGATCGCGTCGTACAGGCCGCTTTTGGTGATTTTATCGGCGAAATTATACATGGTCTTTTCGCACACCTTCCATTCCGCCTCTTCGAGGCTCCCCACGTCCAACGCCTCGATCCAGACATTGTCCAATGTGAGTCTGACGCAAGTTTGCAGTCGAGGTTGAGCATCTGCTGCAGGATCAGGGCTCCCGTAATGGCGCGGAGCTCCTTGGTGGGGCGCCCGTTGCGGCAGAAAAGGCGGCTGTCTTGTCCACGGGAAGTTTGAACAGGACGCCATTACGGAATTCTGTGGCCCAAGGGGCTAGAGGCGCATGGATTTCTTCTGGGGCTCGTTCAGGTGCAATTGGCGAAATAGGGAGTTGGTTTGTTGGTTGGCATTGTCCATAACGTGTCTCGTAAAGCCGTTATGGTGTTATAGAGGTTTTTGCAGAGAAATGCCAAAAAAAGATTAATTTATTATTATGGCTGATAAAAATTCATATGTCAAGTATTATTTTCAATCCGATTTTATCGCCACTTTTTACACCTCTCCGGTAGCGGGGGGTTTTTTCGAAGGCATCAAGAATGGTAAACCCTTGCAATTATTCCCAATAAGCACGGCTTAAAGCGCAACAAAAAGCATAACAATACG
>JAITKK010000029.1 GCA_031278475.1 Deltaproteobacteria bacterium | reverse complement strand
AGGTGATTTAGCGATTTACGGTCCCATAATTGAGAATAATGACATCGAGGATATCATAGATACGTTAGGTAAGCCAAATTCTTTTTATTTTGGTACTATATTACTAATGGATCCAAGTGGTGCGCAAATCACGGTCTCCAATGACAGCCCCCTTGCCGATGCATATCTCATAGTACAACCTGAGACTAATGCCCAAATCTATCTCTACGATCCGATTGAGGTCTATCAAAAAGACTTTGATACAGCTAACACTGGCCCGGTTTTTAACAGGACATTCCAGATGGATGTTACCGGGACTGGCGACTTTTACTGGGGAGGGGCAAACGTTTTTGTCGTAGGCGATTATGACAATAACGTTCACGATGTCCCGAATGAAATTAACCTTAAAAGTGGCTCAAGGACAACGCTTCTGGAAGGGATGAGCCTTGAGGCAACAAGCCATGATTTCATTTTGGAGCAAGGGGCTTATCTTGAGCCATTGGGATTCGATTCCAAAGACAATAAAAACCTGCTGAAGGTGAACAATGCGACACTTCAGGGCGAGATAATGTTCCCGATTAGCTCCATAGATTTCAACAACCCTGATGGCGCACTTTTGAAGATATCATCCCCTAACAAAATAAATGTCGAAGGTGCCACAATCAGCCTTCGTAACTTCACAGCGGTCGAACTACTTAACAATGGCGACATGTTCTATCTTTTCGAGGGCGATTATTACGACTCTATAGAGGGAACGCCCCAAAATGCCACGGCCACCGCCATGCAAAACCTGTCAGTCCAATACACCTTCATAGTCGACTTCGAGGCCGCGGACAACACTCCCGGAAACACCAACAGAAAAATGGTGGCCCGTCTTGTTTCCATCGAACCGGCACCCCAGACAAAGACCGTATCGGAAGGTTACGCGGCAAGCCTTGCTTTCCTTTCCCACATAGGTAACTGGCTCCCCGATTACACATATTATGCGGCCGATCTTGCCACAAGGCAATCAAACGCCTGGCAGTCTTTTTCAGGTGTCGATTTCGCCAGTTTCAAGGCCAAGACGGGATCGTCCGTTTCCGTCAAAGGCTTTAATTTCGTCCTTGGCATCGCAAAGAAACACCAGAACGCCTTGGGCTCCCTCCTTCTTGGTGCCTATGTTGAGGGCGGCGTTTCTTCTTTTGACGTGTATTCGGACATATACACCCAAGACCTGCGCGAGGTAGGCGGCGGTGGGCACATCAGATCCCTTGGTGTCGGACTCATGGTAAGCGAGACATTCAACAACTCGTTTAGGATCGAGACTTCTTTTAGGTACGGTAAAATCCGCAATGATTTTAGATCCAAAAACTACGTGAGTGCCTCGGGCACTGAGGCCAACTACTCGATAAGCGTCCCGTACGTGGGCGCACACGTGGGTTTGGGGTATACATGGGACATAGCCGATTTTGGAAACCTTGATTTTTCAGTGAAATACTTCATGACCCACGTAAGGGGCCAGAACATACACATCGGGGACACAGATGTAATAGCTTACGAGTCAACAACGTCCAAGCGAATCCGTGCCGGGATTCGCTTCACAAAAACCTTCAACGACAATATCTCTGGATTCATAGGCGGCTACTACGACCGTGAATATGACAACCAGGCAAAGGCCAAGGTTTACGGCATGGATCTGCAGACCGTAGGCTTGAAGGGCGCAACAGGCATGTTCGAGCTCGGTGCCATAGTCAAGTCGTCAACCAACGAGCACCTTTCCGTTGAGTTCGGGCTTCAGGGCTACACCGGGGTTTTCAAAGGCATCTCGGGAGGCATCCGTTTGGGCTACGAATTCTAAGAATATATCCAAAACTGGCCCCTAGAAAACTATCCCAAATGTCTCCCTTTTCCTCATGGATCTGCCCGATTATGCCCCTTATCGCCAATTTTTAACCCCTTGCCTATGCTTTCAGCCAAAAGCATCTAAAACCCATGATCCCATAACATGTCCCCCAATATTATCGACTTTCCATTTTCCGCCTTCTTTTCGGCCCCTTTTCCTTAGCCCCTCTAGATCCCTTCCCTGGCCACGAACGCAAGCCCATCCCCTTCTTCCCCCCTACCCTCGGATTTGCGGCCGTGGCGCGATGGAACCAGACTATGCCTAAGCGGATTCCCCATGCGTCCAAGATGGCTTTTTTTCAGGTCTTTGCAACATTGTCGCATCCTTGGCACCCTAGACACCCCCGCTTGTGTGGCTCTTTCGCCTGCGCCCCCCTTACATCCCATGGGTCTTCCTACCTTATGCCCCCATACTGCCCTCCGCCCCATGCGGCATAAACGTCCACCCCGCCTTCAGGCCTCACAGGCGATCCCTATCTAGCCTTCCCGCCCCCCACCTAAGGCGCATGTTCCCCATGACCCCACAAAGTCTGTCAATAAATTAAACACGCAACATTACCCAACAAAAGCCTCCAAAACACGGGCATGGCGCAACTTTTTACCCAATAAGCGCAAAAAATGTTGACGCGACGGTCTTTTTTTTGTTAAACTATGTTAAATTGGTGCTTTTCCCTATGCCCCATTTGCAAGAGGCCTGGGAACGGGGCCCAAATACCTAAAAACGGCTGATCATCGGACATGAAGGCTGAAACGCGACCCACGGTCGCGCTTTCGGTCTTTTTTTTTATCGTGGGAGGCCCGGCGCCATGACAAAATCCAGCACCCTCCAGATTTGTCCCCGCAGCACGCAGGACCTTGCCATGAGCTCCCTATTCGCAAATCTCGAAGCCACGGGGACCACCGACGGCCGGCGCGACACCATGGATAAACGCGAGACACTGGAACAACTCTTCAAGGGCGTCTGGCCCTCCCTGACGGAACGGGAGCGCCGCCTGTTCGCCGCTGCCCAGGCCCGGGAATGGGGTTACGGCGGGATATCGCTGGTGAGCTCCATCTGCGGGCTCTCCCGCACGACCATCAGCAAGGGCATGAAGGAGCTAAACGAGCCGATGGCCGCGGACGGGCGCGTCCGCCGCCCCGGTGCCGGAAGGCCCAACCTCCTGCGCTCGGACCAGGCGCTCCCCAGCGTCCTCAGCCAGGTGCTCGAGAAAGGGGAGACCATGGAGGGCGGCCGAAGGCCGCCCCTGTCCTGGACGCTCAAGAGCACAAGGGCTCTTGCGAGGGAGCTATCTGAGGCCAAGCATCCCTTGAGCTACGTGAAGGCCGGCCAGCTCCTGAGGGAGCTAGGGTTCTCCCTGAAGAGCAACAAGAGGGTCGGGAAGGGCGCATACCGAGTTGACGCCGCCACCCAGTACGGGCTCATCAACAGAGAGGTGTCAGCGGCCTTGCGCGAGGGGCTACCCGTGATATACCTCAGGCGCGTCCCCTTGGGACCCAAGGCCTCCCAGGATCCTTGGCCAGAGGCCAAGAGGGTGCCTGGCGACGGGAGGGGCGTCCCGGGGCTTGCCATGGACCTCCTTTGCGAGTGGTGGGAGGGCGGCGGATCCTCAGGCTACCCGGATGGGGCCGGCCTCCTTTTCATAGTGAACGACTCGGTCACGCCCGCGCCGGCGGGGGGCCCGGCCGCAACACTTTGGGAGTCCTCCAAGGGTTGCGACCTGCCAATGGCGCGCTTCCTCGATTTCCCCGTGGGCACCCACCGTTGGAACCTTGCGCTTGGGGAGCTCTTCTCCATAGTCTCCGGCACAATTTCCCTAGGGAAGGGCGCGCGCCACGAGACAAGCGCCTTCCTTCTATCTTGGGAGCCGGGAGCCCAATCCCGGAAGCCCGGGAGATACGTGCTGGAAAGCCCCGGGGACGCACCCCCTTTGGGGTCCTGCTGAGACCTGCTGCAAGAGGCAGGGCAGGTAATTATTGGTAATTAATTAGTTTGCCATTTCCATGGCACGTTAATAAATTACATCAGCGATTTTTCCTCTTTAGCCCTTCGGTCGTTCGCCCTTTCGCCCTTTCGCCCTTTCGCCCTTTCGCCCTTCGCCTTTCACCCTTCGCTCTTTTGCTCTTTTGCTCTTTTGCTATTTTGCTCTTTTTCTCTTGTGCTATTTTCTCTTTTGCTCTTCTCCATTTCGCCATTTCGCGATTTCGCCGCTGGCGGGATCCTTGGCAAATAATAATGTTAGTAGGGGACAAAACCATAATCTAATTTATTACCACTGATGATGTGCCCCGCGACTTAGCTGATCCAATGAACACGCAGGATCGGCACCGTTTACAGTGGCCATATTTTTGGCCTTTTACGGCCTGCTCTGGACGCACTTCATTGGCGGGCATTTTCGCTTTATTTTTTAAAACCCTTGTGATAAAAATGCCTTGGGTGCCAATCTTTTTCAAAGCGGCCCCAGGATCTTGCACCATATGGCTTTTGGATGGCGCATTCCATTCGCCATGCCCGACATGCTCACATAATTGATTAACATATACCATCATACGCCTTGGCCGCACCCATCACGCACGGCCGTGTGCGAAGCCAATTATCGACGGCCGCCTCCGGCGGCCTAATTTAACCGACCCCGCCCAATGCGGCAGGCATATTGCATGACAGGCAGAGGGGGCCCATGGCCCAAAGGCAGCTAG
>JAITKK010000026.1 GCA_031278475.1 Deltaproteobacteria bacterium | reverse complement strand
ATATTGGGATTTTAAGCTAAAATGGCATGAGAACAATGCGGATTTATTACATGATATTATTTGTATGGCTAACAATCTAACTGATC
The DNA here is from genome assembly GCA_031278475.1 of Deltaproteobacteria bacterium. Taxonomy (GTDB): domain Bacteria; phylum Desulfobacterota; class Desulfarculia; order Adiutricales; family Adiutricaceae; genus JAISMF01. Next base: position 4,476 of record JAITKK010000026.1, on the reverse strand, counting down.
ATGATGGATATATTATCTTTGGAATTGAAGATCAAACATACTATGTTAAAGGTGTTCCAGATACAGATCGTAAAACACAACAGAATGTTATTGATTTTTTAAAAAGTATAAAATTTGCTGGAAGAATAAGACCAACAGTCTATGTTAAAAAAATTAAGATTGACGATAAACCAATTGATGTTTTGGTTGTAAAAAATAAATCTAAAGTGCCGTACTATCTGACAGAAAATTACCAAAAAGTTTTGGCTGGCAATATTTATGTGCGTGTAGGAGATACAAACACTCCGAAAGACATGACAGCAGATACAGATAAAGTCGAATATCTTTGGAAAAAACGTTTTGGTATGAATTTGTTACCCATAGAAAGAGCCAAACAATTACTTTCTAATCTTGAAGATTGGGAAAAATCGCCAACAATTCCTGGATTTCCTAAGATATATTTTAATAAATTTGCATCTGAATATACCGTAACGATTAATGCTACTGAAAATGATGAAAATGATAAGAAACTAACAGTACCTTCAATTGCAGAGGGATTGGTGTATTTTTGTTATGCTAATAATTGTCAAACCAATATTTCTTTATTCTCTTATTTTAAATGCACATTAAAATATTCTGCAACTATTTTATGGGAATGCATCTTGATCAATACCAACTCATGTTTATATTTTATTAAACCAAATGCGTTTTATACACTATCTTTACATATTAGTGATTTAGAAATAGTTGACACCCATGTTACATATTATATAAAAACAGATTTCAATTATCTATTAGATAAATTTTGTGATTGGTATTTTTACACCAATATTTATATCCCTAAAATATTATTGATAAAAAATAAAGATCAAATATGTCAAACAGTATTACTGTTTAATGATGACATTGAATTAAAACAATTTTTGTGTTATACCACGATCAATCATAATGAATTAGAAAAACGATTTATAGAACAATCAAATATCCCTAACCAGTGGCCAATGGCACAAAAGATCACATATAATCCATTTATACAAAAACACATAATTGAATGCCTAAATGCTGGTAAAGTATTGGTTGATTGGTTAGAAGAATTTCGTAGGGAAAACTATAACGTTTTTACAACATAACATGTCGAATTATAAGCTGTGTAGTATGTTAAAACCTATGTGTTTATATAACGAGCCCCAATAATGATGCATCCTATTGTTTCTGATAAACTATTGTTTCCAATAATTTATAACGTCGTCTGTCAGCATTTTGATAATAACCTCCTACACTCCTTACCGGCGGCTCTAAAAAACAACGTTAAAATCCAGCAGAGCCGCAAAACAATGTGCAATACTTGTTTTTGGTGACGTGAAAAAGCGATAATCACAGACAGGATTTTGAGAAATATTTGAACAAATTAGATTGTCTGTTACCGTAAAATGAAATTGACGATAACATCATAACTCATACATGGCAATAAAGGCCAAAGGGAAAAGGGACAATGGCCCTTTTCCCCTTGGCCTTTGTTTTAGGCCATGGGCGATGCTTGTTATTTCACGGTGGTGAGCTCGTAGGAGTTCTCTCCCAAACCAATCTTTTCGGCGTGATCGAGCTGCACCCTCCAGTCGGTTATCGGGTGGATGGAGGTGAAGTGCTCGCCCTTGCGCATCTTGCGCTCGTCAACTATGGTCCCGTGGAGTGCCAGTGCGTTGTTCACGGCATCTATCGAGGCACGGTCTAGCGCCACAGGGTCGAAGCTTGCGAAGATCCCTATGTCGGGTACGATTGCCGCGTCGTTTTCCTGGTGGCAGTCGCAGAAGGGGGACACCTGGTTAACCACGTTTATGTGGAAATTGGGCCTCCCGTCCACCACGGCCTTCGCGTACTCGGCCATCTTCTTGGACAAGGCGTCGGGCGCGCTCGACCAGGAGTTGGATATGGCGTGCTGGTTGCAGCTTCCCAAGCAGCGGCCGCAGCCCACGCACAGGTCGTGGTTTATCACGGCCTTCTTGGCCTCGAAGGTAATGGCCCCCTGGGCGCAGTTCTTGGCGCACACCTTGCAGCCTATGCAGAGCTTCTTGTCCACCACCGGCTTGGAGTCGTTGTGCATTATCATCTTCCCTGCCCTGCTGCCGCTCCCCATGCCGAGGTTCTTTATGGCCCCGCCGAAGCCTGTGAGCTCGTGGCCCTTGAAGTGGTTGAGCGATATGACGACGTCGGCGTCCATTATCGCCCTCCCGATCTTCGCGTGGGTCACAAGCTCCCCGCCCTTGACCGGCACATCCACCTCGTCCGTGCCCTTGAGCCCGTCGGCTATGAGTATCTGGCAGCCGGCGGCATACGGCGTGAAGCCGTTCTCGTAGGCGGCGTCCAGGTGGGAGAGCGCGTGGGTGCGCCTCCCCACGTAGAGGGTGCCGCAGTCGGTGAGGAAGGGAACGCCTTTCAGCAACACGACCTGCCCCGCCACAACCTTCGCGAAGTTGGGCCGCAGGAACGCAAGGTTCCCGGGCTCCCCGAAATGGATCTTGATGGCCGCGAACTTCTTCTTGAAGTCGATGGTCCTGAAACCCGCCCCCTCCATGAGGCGTCTTAGCTTGTCCAGAAGGCTGTCGCCTAGCTCGCAGCGCATGGACGTGAAATAGACTTTTGCCATTTTTTTAGGGTTCCTCCCACTTTTCGTCTGGCGCCCCCGGGCGGTTCGTCCGCCCGGGGGGTTGTGCGTCCTGGTAAAAAAACAAGCCCGGCTCAGGGCCTGCGGCCCTTTCGCCGGGCGGGGCTGGGGCTTGGCCCCTCAGGCCAACTGCCATGCGAGCCAGTCGGCGCATAGGAAGCCCCTCTCAGTTGCGAAGAGGCGGTCCTTGCCCCGGGTCAACAAGCCCTTTCTGACAAAGCCCTCGGCCTTGGCGCTATCCCTTACGAGGGAGGGGTCGATCCCCCTGTCGGTCCGAAGGCCCAGGAGCAGCGCCTCCAGGCGTGCCGCCTCCTCGTCAAGCCGCTCCTTGAAGAAGGCCCTGGCAAAGCCACGGGGCACGGCCTTTAGCCATTCCCCCAGCTCTGGGGCGTTGGCCCAGCGGCACGCCCCGTCGAAGGAATGGGCCGAGGGCCCCACCCCCAGGTAGGGGAGCCGGTCCCAGTAGAGCCTGTTGTGGCGGCATTCCTCGCCCGGGCGGGCGAAGTTCGATACCTCGTAGCGGTGGAAGCCCTCGGCCTCCAGGAACTCGCCCGCGAGAAGGAACATCCCCGCGACCGCCCTCTCGGAGGGAAGCGGGGGCAGCCCCCCCGCCTCGAGGACGCCTTCCATCCTGGACCCGCCCGGTATGGTTAGGATATAGACGGACAGATGCCCTGCGCCCAAGCCAACGGCCGTCCCCAGATCACGCAGCATGTCCCGCCTGCGCTCGCCCGGCCAGCCGATGATTATGTCCAACCCCAGCCTCATGCCCAGGCCCTGGGCGAGCCTTGCCGTGGCTTTCGTGTCGTCCGGGGAGTGCGACCTCCCCAAGGCCGCAAGCCCCGTGGCAGAGAAGCTCTGGGCTCCCAGGGAGAGCCTGTTCGCGCCTATGTTCGCCCAGCACTCGAGCTTTTCTAGGTCGAGGTCGCCCGGGTTCGCCTCCACCGAGAACTCGGCCCCGGGCGCGATTCCCGCCTTCTTGATGGCGTCCCCGAGGGAGAGGATGTCCTCCACCGGGAGCAGGCTGGGGCTCCCGCCGCCCACGTAGACGCTCCCGAAGGGCCCTTCGAAGGCGGAAAGCCGCTTGTGGGTCAGAATCTCTTCCGCAAGGGCGGGAAAGAAGCCCCGCGGCGGATCGTAGCCCTTCTCTGAGTAGAAGTCGCAGTAGGGGCAGAGCCGCTCGCAGAAGGGAATGTGCGCGTAGAGGCCGGGAAGCGCAGGGTCATTGGCCGTGTCGTCCGTAGTCGGCGCCCGCTGGCCCCGTCGCGCCTGGCTGGAAGGGTCGGGCATCCCCTACTTGATTCTCACCGGTATGCCCGCCACCACCAGGTAGACGGCCTGGGCTTCCCCGGCCAGAAGCTGGTGGGCCACACCTATGGCGTCCCGGTAGTCCCGGGACATGGGGTCCATGGGCACCATGCCGCTACCCAGCTCGTTGGATACGACGATTACCGGCCCCTTGTACTCCCGGATGGCGGCGAGCAGCCTTTTCACCCTGTCGGAGAAGAAGCCGACCGGGAGGAACTCGTCCTGGCTTTCGCACAGGAGGTTGCTGAACCACAGGGTCACGCAGTCCATAAGGACGGGGGAGTCGCCCTCCAGGGAGGAAATGGCCTTCTCGGGCTCCAAGGGGCTCTCCAGCGTCCGCCAGTCGGGGCCCCGCTCGGCCTGGTGGTGGGTGATCCGTGAGCGCATCTCGTCGTCCAGGCCCTGGGCGGTCGCAAGGTAGTAGTAGGGGGCGGGGTGCCTCTGGGCCTCCTTGAGCGCGGCCTTGGTCTTGCCGCTCTTGGCCCCGCCTATGAACAGGGTCAGCTCTCCCATCCGTGGCTCCTGGG
>JAITKK010000207.1 GCA_031278475.1 Deltaproteobacteria bacterium | reverse complement strand
CGCGTGCGTATTATCGCCCTGGGCTATTGCCTTGGGCTATTGCCTTTGGCTGACTAAAGACCGTTCCTCGCGAGCAGGGCGCTTCCCAGGGCGTCCAGCGCCGCGGCCAACGCGGGCGGGATCCCCTTGTCGGTCACAAGCTGCCTCACGGGGCCTATGTCCCTCCCTGCGATCCCCGAGGCCTCCTGGGCCGCGAAGTCCCTGAACTGCCGGATGGAGGAATACTCGCCCATGACGGCCGCGTCGTCCAGGGCGAATGCCGCCTCCAGAAGGGCCTGGGGCCTTTCCTCGAGCAAAAGCTTCATGAACTCGTCCTCGAAGCCGGGGAGGGCGCCCTTGCCTTGGAAGTCCGGGCCCAGCTCCGAGGTCACTATGCCCCTCTCGGCTAGCCTCAGCCAGACGGGGCGCACCTTGCCCTTGCCGTTCTGTTTCGCGACGGCCTCGACGACCGCGTCGTACACCACCCTCGCTATCAGCTCTCCTATCTTGGAGTGGCCCCCGGTGTAGTCCAGGGGGTTCCCGCCGCTCCCCTGGACTACTATGATGTCGTCCGTCCCGGTCCCGGTGGCGGGGTTCTCCTTGGGCGTCTCCGCGCTCCTCACGTCCATGTCCCAGAGGGCGGCCGTCTTGGCCTCGGTGGCGACTATTATGGCGGAGGCCGCGCCCGTGGGGCTGAGCGTGCGGTTGGTGAGAAGCACCACGTTGATGGTTCCGGGCTGGAACCAGGCACCCTTGTCCTTGGAGGTCCTGATGGCGTTCCCGTCCACCCCGGCGGTGGCAAGGGCCGTGACCCGCAGGTCCTTGAAGGACGCGCTGCGGACGGCCAGGGCCCTGAGGTCCGCCCCGGTGAATATGAGCGAGGTCTTGTCCCTGTCGACCCCCAGGGCGTCGTAGAGGGTGGCCTGGGCGCTCTCCCAGCCGTTCTTGTGGTGTATGCCCCAGGCCATGGGGGGCGACCCGGAGTTCCCGACCGCCGTGACGCCCTTCCAGGGCGCCCCGTCCCCGGTGCTTACCACGTCCTGCGGGCTTGCGAAGTTGATGAGAAGGGTCCTGTGCGGGAAGTCGAATAGCTTGTACTCCACCACCGAGGCGTCCTTGACGTAGGGGATGCCCTTAATGGCTACGGGCGTCCGCTTGCTTATGGCGTTCCCCAGCACGAAGTTGGCGGGGTCGCCGTAGCTGTCGGCGTACAGGTCGGACGACAGCCACGCCACGAAATAGCCAGCGTGCGCGGAGGGGTGGTCGGTCAGCTGGCAGGGGTAGTAGTGGACGCTTTTGAGGGCCTTCGAGCCCGACCAGGGCGACTTGCCCTTGACCGCCTCTATGGCGGCCCGGTCGTCGGCGCAGGCGTAGGCGAACTGCGGGTCGAAGGCCCTAAGGGCCTTCCCGTCCAATGGCACGGTGCCCGCCCCCTCGAGCGCGGGCGGGACGCCGCCCGCGGCCCTGATGGTAGCGGCCTCGCCCGAGGCCGAGCCGCAGGTCCCGAGGCCCCCGTCAGGGAGCGCCCTAAGGCGCAGCACCCTGAGCCTTTCCGCCTCGGGAATCTTCGCGGCCTTGAGCCTGATGGTGTCAAGGAAGTCCTGGCTTTCGGCCACGGCCTCCTTGGCCTCCTTGGTTTTCCCGAACAAGGCCCCAAGCCTCAGGATGCGATCCTGCGCCGCCTCGGGCGACACGTTGTCGTCCCAGGCGATGATGGGGATTTTGCGGCCTGCTGTCGCGGCCTCGGCCGCGGCCAGATCCCCCGCCGCCAGGAGCAGCAGATCCGGCTTCAGGGCCAGGACCCTCCCCCAGTCCGGGGCCGCGGCCGGCCCCACGGCCTCTTTGCCGATCAGGCACTCGAAATAGCTGTCGTCCGTGGTAATGCCCTTGAGGGAATCGCCTATCCCTATGGCGCAGAGCGACTCGGTCGCGCCAGGCGCGAGCGACACCACCCGCCTGGGCGCGCCCCTCACGCTCACCTCCCTCCCAAGGTCGTCCTGGTAGGCGGCCGCGGGCATCGGGGAAGGGTTGCATAGGAGGATGACGATGGCCGCTAGCGCGGAAGCTATGATGCCCTTGGGCCCCACGGGCCAGGGCGCCCAGGGGGCGCGCCCCGCGCGCCCCCGGGTTACGGAAGTAAGGATGTTCACGGGCGGATCTTTCGCCTCCTTCTTTCCTTTTGGCTGCCTTTGGGGTTCGCCTTGGGTTTCCCGTTGGTTTCCCGGTGGTTTGCCTTTGTCGTTTTTTGGAGTGAGGGAGTGAGAAACTATCCCGCCCGCGGGGCCTATTGGCTCAAATAGGCAATGCTTGCGGTGTTTTTTGGAGCGAGGCCCGCGCGATTGGGCCCAAAGGATCGGGGCTTTGGCGTGCGGTTTTTGTGGAGTGAGCGTGGAGTGAGAGAACTTTGGGGTGAGCGTGGAGTGAGTGTGGAGTGAGCGGACTGTGGAGTGAGCGAACTGAGGGGGCGGGCGGCCCTTTGTTGCGCCCGGGTAATATCATTCCCTTGGGAAGCCGCGCCCTGCCCGTTTACAGGGAGGGGCTGCTAGCGAAGTATGTGGAAGTAGCCCTCGGGGTTTTGGTCGAAAAGGTCGGGGTGGAACAAGGCGGCCATGGCGTAGGCTATCTTGTCCACGTTGGCGGGGTCCTGGAAGATCACCTTGTTGGGGATGGCAACGGTCCCCCCCTCGCCGAAGGATTTGAAGCGGGCAAGGTCGGGATGGTACCTTATCAGGTCCCCCTTGTTTTCCACGCCGGTCTCATACAAGGTCTGGGCGAAATAGATGTCGGCCTTCCCGCCCCGGACTATGAACTCCTCGAGGCTTAGCTCCCTGCTGTTGTCGGACGCCTCCCGGAAGAGGTAGTCCCCGCCCGCTATGTCCATGAGATCCGAGAACCAGTAGCCGCCTGACATGGCGAGCACCCTGTTGTTGAAGAAGAGCCCCCAGACGATGGTGGGCTTGGGATGGCCCTCCACCCTGCGCCTTATGTCGGAGAATGCCGACTCCACCTTGCGGACGAGTTCCTCGGACTTTCCCTCCTCGCCGTAGAGGGCGCCCAGGAACTTGAAGAGCCGCAGCCGGGTGACCATCCCGTTGTCCAGGCCCGAATAGGTCCCGGCCGCTGGTATCCCCAGCTCCTCCAGCTTCCCCAGGGTGAGCTGGCTGGATACCAGGACGATGTCGGGCTTCAGGGTCAGTATGGTCTCGAAGTCCAGGGAGTCCCAGTTGCCCACGTGGGTCACGAAGCCGTCCCGGTAGCGTTTCCTGAAGTCCGGGAGCAAGACGTCGTCTAGCTGGTCGGAGGTGCCCAGGATGCTGTCCAGCCTGCCCAGGTAGGTTATCACCGAGGGGTCGTAGGTCCCGGAGGTGACTATCACCCTTTGCACCGGGGTGCGCACGATCTGGGACGGCGGGTAGCCCTTGGCGCCCTCCGGGATGTCCGCGCCCTTGGGGATCAGGGCTATCTCCCGCCCGAACTGGTCCACCCCGACCTGCCATCCGCCCTTGTCGGTGAGCTGGAAGATCTTGTCGGAAAGATTGTCTTCCTGGCAGCCAAGGATTGCCAATGCGAGCGCCAGCGATAGGGGAAGGAGCCTCGCGATTGGCCCCCATGCCTTTCCGTGCCTGTGCCTTGCGCCCGGGACGGCCCCCTCCGGGGGCCCGGGGGACAAACGACTGCGTGGTTTTGTGTTTTGCGGCAATTTGTTTTTCTGGCTTTGAATGTTGTTGGTTTTTAAGGTTTTTTGGTTCAATGCGTTGCTTTTCGCAAGCTGGCCGGTCTCCCGTGCGCGGCGGGACAGTTGCCTTCCCCAAGGCCATGCCCAATGCCTTGCCCAATGCCTTCGCCCCATGCCTTGCCCAATGCCCAGGGCCCAATGCTCGGGCCAGAGGGCCAGGGTTACCTGCTCCGGGCATCCTCCCGGAGCCCCGGGGAATCGCCTCGGTCGGTCCCCATGCAGGCCGGGCGGGACCGCATGGGCGCCCCCTCCGGGCGGAAGTGGCGCCTTAGGCGGCGGATTGCGGCCAGGACCGCCTATCGTCCAGGGGGAACGGGCTTATGACGAACCAGAGGGTGGGCCCGGGGGGGCGTCGCCCCCCCCCCGCCTAACCATGATAGCCGCTTTGGCGGGGATCGCAAGGCGGGGGGAATGGTTTGGGTCCTGGGAGGCCTGCGGGGAAGGGCCCCGCCTTCGCGAAAATCCTTGGCTGTGGCCCTTGGGAGGGCGGGGCCATTCGGGCGGTTTTCGGGCATTTTTTTGGCGTTTTGCCTGTATTTTGATGATTTTTATGGGGTTTTCAGGCGAACATGTGCCAGAATTTGGATTTTATATTATGATTATCCTGCAATTTTGGCAAACATTGCCCAGCACAGACTTTATGGCCAGCACAGACTACATGGCCTGCATGGCCAACACGGCCCATGCCCAGGGGCCCATGCCCAGGGGCCTATGCCCAGGGCCCTATGTATGGGATGCGCCCTCAGTCGCCCAAAAAGGAGT
>JAITKK010000183.1 GCA_031278475.1 Deltaproteobacteria bacterium | reverse complement strand
GCCTGCCCCACCTCGAAGGTGAAGCCGGGATCCCCTCTCCTATCGTAGTCCTCGGCCATGGGGGTCCCCGGTGGAGGGGGCCCGGTCGTTGCCGAGAACAGCGCGATCGCCGAGAAGGCCGCCACCGTCACCACCACGAGGATGACGAGCCTCACCTGCTTCAGGCGCTTAAGCTCCTTTTCACTGGGAATGGTCTCTCTGATCATAGGTTTGCCCTATTCGGGATTGCCCTATTCGGGATTGCCCTATTACGGGATTGCCCGCGCATGCGCTATCGGCTTATCAGGGACACCCCTCACTTGGCATCCACCACCGGGGCGCCTATCTGGTTCACCTCGGTCACGGTGGGGTTGGAGCTCCAATGGTCGGCAGGGGTCTTGGCCTTCTCGGCAAGCTCCTTGGCAACCGTCTCGGCCCTGGACTTCTCCCTGAAAAAGCCCAAGCGCACCCGGTGGACGAGGTTCCCCGCCTTGTCGGTGAACTTGGCGAGGTACAGGGTCCCATCCGGCTTGAACGACTCCAGCTTCTTGAGCACCGCGAGGGCGTCGGCCTCTACAGGCGACGAGAACATGCTCACCACCCACACGTCGGATATCGGCTCTTTGTCCGTTGATTGGGCCCCGGCGGCGGCGGCCGCCGGGGCCTTGGGATCCTCAGGCTTGGCGGCGGGGGTGCTTTGGGTGCCCTGCGAGGAGGCGGAAGGCGAGGCAGGCGTCTGGGTGACCTTCGGGGCCGCGGGCTTCTGTCCCGGGCCTACCGTGCCGGGGGAGGGTTTTGGGGAGTCGGCCGACTGGGTCACGGCGGGGCCAGGGGCCTTGCCATCGCCCGCCGGGACATCCGGCGCCTCCCGGCTTACGGTCGCCGCCGGGGCGGCGGGGGTAGAGGCGGTGGGCCTGACGCTCGCCGGATCCGTATGGCTGGAGGGGGTAACGGTGGACTTGGGGCTCCCCACAGCGGGTGGCTCGACGGCGGGCGTGCCGCCCTGGGCGGCCACCCGCGCCTCGGCCTGGCCCGAGGTGCTGGCCTCCAAAAAGGAGGTCGCCTCGTCGTCAGGGAGCGCGGACACGGTCCCGGACGGGGCCAGCCCGCTGTCCAACGCCGGGTCCATGGGACCGTCGTCGGACACCGTTGGGGCGTCCGCCTGGGCCACAAGCGTCTCGGCGACCTGGAGCCCGTCTATCACGGTGCCGCCGCTAAGTGCCGTGAGAGGCTCTTGGGCGGCGGTCCCTGGCTGGACCTGGGGTATGACCCTCGGGCCCGCGGGACTGGCGGGATCCGTTTTGGGCGTCTCCGCGGCTGCCGTGGGCTCCTCTGTGCCTGCCGATGGGGCCGCGGCTTCCGCTTCCCCGGCAGGGGCAGCGTCGGCAGAGGGCGCCGCGTCGGCAGAGGGTGCCGCGTCGGCGGAGGGGGCCGCGTCGGCAGAGGGCCCGTCGCCGCCTTCCACCAAGGCATCCAAGGCCTGGGCCACGTCATCGTCGTCCCCGCCCGGGCTGAACACGAAGGTACCGGGGGATCCCGTAGTCCCGCCGCCATCCGCGGCCTGTGATCCCTCGCCCTGGGTACCCTCCCCGCTTGCCTCTTCGGCCTGGGGGGCCTGGCTTGCATCCTCGGCCTGGGGGGCCTGGCTTGCATCTTGGCCCGGGGCGGGCCCGCCTGCGCCATCGCCCTCCGCCTGGGGCATGGGATTGCCGTACGCGTTCAACTGGACGGCCGGCGCCGCCTGGGCCTCACCCTCCAAATGGTAGAGCGGCCCGCTCGCGGTTTCGGCGGGCTCGTTGGCTTTCCTGTAGAAGTGGAAAGCGACAATTGCCACGCCTATCACCAGGAGGATGGCTATGAGCCTCACGTAGCGGCTCTTCTTTTTGAGTGTCGTGTACTCTGGCTGCTCGACGGGATCGTCTTCCTCGTACCACTCCTCGTCGGCGAGGGGATCCTCGCTCCCGCCCTTGGATTGCAGGGACGGGGCAGGCTGTGGTTCCTCGCTTGCGGCCTCACCCTTAGGGCCTTGGGGATCCTTTCCGGGGCTAACGTCTTCCTCGCTAAGGACGATGGGATCCAGCGTGGGATCCTGTTTGTCTTTGTCGTCGGGCATCTCTAGGACCTCAAAAAGTTGTTATGTGCTTTGTTACGTATTTGAGCGTTAGGCCCAAGGGATCGTATGGCTGGCATTCCCTTGTTCCCACACATTATTTAGCGGGTTTGGCATCCGGCTTTGCGGCGGGCTTGGCCGCTGGCTTGGCATCGGGCTTGGCATCGGGCTTTGCGTCAGGCTTTGCGTCGGGCTTTGCGTCGGGCTTTGCGTCGGGCTTGGCGTCGGGCTTGGCATCGGGCTTGGCCTCGGGCTTGGCGTCGGGTTTGGTGTCGGGCTTGGCGGCGTCATCGGCCTTGGGTGCGTCGCCCTCGGCGGGCGCGGCGGCGTCATCGGCCTTGGGGGCTTCGCCCGATGCGTCCGGGCTTCCGGCGGAAGGCGCGGGTGCGGAGTCGCCCAGCTCCCTCAGCTTGTAGGCCGCCATGAAGCCTTCCAGGGTCATGGGATAGGAGCCGCTTATCTCAATGTAGACGTTCTTGGCCTCGTTCTTGCGCCCAAGGGCCATGTACGATCTGCCGAGGGCCCCCAAAAGCTCGGCCCTGAAGGGCTGGGACATCTGTGCCGGGGCCTGGGATCTGGCCGCGAGATCGGATGCCGCCTGGTAATAGCCCACCGCGGACTCGTAGTCGCCCAGCTCCTCGGAGAGCCCTCCCAGATAGGCGTTGACCAAGACCCTGACGCTCTCCTCGCCCTTGGGCATCGTGTCGTGCAGTTCCTTCAGGGTGGCCCTGGCCTCCTCGTAGCGGCCAAGATCCCTGTAGGCCCCCACCATGGCGTAGCCGGCGGATCTCGCGGCGGGGGTCCCGCCCCAGTCGGAGCGCACCTTTTCCATGTTGGCAAGCGTCGCGTTCGGGTCGTATTCCGATATGGCCGCGAAATAAGCCGCGGACGCCTCCCGCTGCCTGGAATGCTTCACCGAGAAGAAGGCGATTATCAGGAAGATCACGAGGATCACGGCCCCCAAGCCAATAAGGAGCCGCTTGGAGTTTTCCTTGCAGAAGTTGAATATCCTGTCCGAGGTGCTGAAGAAGGCGTCCTGCTCCTTCAACAGCTTCTTTATGCTTACCTTGTTTGCCATTATGCCAAAAACCCGTCCCCTGTGGATACCCCGCCGCTAGGCAGCCGGTTGTCGGTTGTTGTCCGAAAATACCGTTTTTGTGCAACCCTTATACTAAAATCGGGGCCGTTGGGCAAGCCAAGGGCCCGGGGCCCCAAAGCGGGCCCCGGGCCCCTTTCGGCCCCTTTCGCCGCCCCTGCCACATCGCTCAGCCCTTCAGCCGCGAGAGCACCTTCGCGAGCGCCCTCTCGAGCGCCCCCTCCAGCAGGCGGGAAAACTCGTCCACGCCAAGATCCCCCACCTTCCCCGAACGCCCCCCGCCGCCCTCTGAGGCGGCTATGCTGTTCCAGTCCTTGGGCAGCAATGGCCCTTGCCCTTCCTCGGCCTTGGGCGCGAGCCCCAGGGGGAGCTTGGGCTCCACGCTGCGGGATATGCGGATGGGTGGCTTCGCGGGCTGGGCCGCCCTCCTGGGGGCGGTGCGGCCGGGCCCTTCCGGGGCCTGCCCTGGGGTCAGGCCCCGGGGATCCACCTCGATGGGGCCGGGCGCGCCTTCCTCCCCATCGTCCCCCGCGACCACCAGCCCGGCAAGGGAGTCGGGTATTCGCGGGCCCAGGGCTTCCTCGACCCGCTCGGTCAAAAGTATGGTCTGGTTCTCGTCACCCGGGCCGTCCTTGCCTACCGGGATGGGCTTCTTGGCCGATAGCACCCTGCGGGGCTGCCCTTCCTGGGGCGCTTCCAGGGGCGGCTCGGCCGGGACGTCCGTGAGCGGGCGGCCGGCGGCCCTGGGTGCCTTTGGGCCAGGGCCCTTGGCCGCGGAAGCCGGGCCTTCCTTGGGCGGGAAGCCGCCCGCCCCGGGAAAGGCTGCCCCCGGGGCGGCCTTCGGGCCAGGCCCCATGTCCCTCAGGAGGCCCTTCAGCTCGTCCATGGCCAGGGCGCCTATGTCAGCGTCCTTCGCGCCTTCGGCCCCCACGGGATCGTGGGCGGCTTCCAGGGAGGCGTCGTAGCCAAGGCTGGGGAATGACTCATCGGGGTCATCCACGGCCGTTATGGACCCCGCCGGGGAGCCTGCCTCCCCCCCGTCCTGGTAGCCGCCGCCGGCCCCCACGGTCGAGGGGTCGGGCATGGCGGGAGGGGCGGGTTCTTCCCCGTAGTCGTTTTCAAGGGTGTAATGTTCCGAGACAAGCCGCCCGGTGCCGTCCCCAAGGGGATCGTCCGACAACGGGCCTTCTTCCGATTGAAGGTCCCCGAAGAGGATCCCGTCTTCCGGGTCCCCTTCCGCGAAGGCTTCGTCGGGAAGCGCCCCCTCGCCCGCAAGGCCGTCCTCGCCGAGGCCGTATTCCCCCAATATGCCGTCTATGTCGCTTGTGCCGCCCGCGCCATCGTCCTCCCAGTCCCCATCGTCCTCGAAGGGGAACTCCAGAAGGGTGCCGGTGGGATCCGAGGCGTCCCCCGCTTCCAAGGCCTCGGTGTCGTCCTTTGAAGGGGCCAAGGGGTCGTCCCGAAGGCCCGCGGGATCGTCCAGGTCCGGAAAAGCCGTGCGCGGGAGTCTCGCCCCGCCTTTGCGTTTGTCATCTGCCATTGGGTATCGCTCGGATGGGGTAGGTGTGGGGCGGGGGGGGAAGCCCCCCCGCCCTTTAGAGGAACCTTGTCTCGAAGCCCTCGGGCCGCTCCAGGGCCAAGACGCCCAGGGGCATGGCGAAGCCCAGGCGGACCTCGTTGTAGGTGGCCCTTATCATGAGATCGGGGCTTCCCTTCCACACGGCGTTGAGCCCATCGGGGAACTGGACCATCCCGCCCGTGTCCTCCCTCGGGTAGGGGGAGCGTTTGTCGTAGCGCACCAGGAAGTCCGGGGTGGTCCTCGCGCCCCGGGACAGCTGGAGCAGGGTGGGGCCATCCTCGGGCCTGAAACCGGGGCCGCCCGTAAGCTGGGCCCGCCAGGGCCCGGGTTCGGAGGCGGACCCGGTCCTGAAGGAAAGGGTCGCGACCTTCTGATCCGCGGCGAGCGACCCCTCGCTTCTCGCGGAGACCGGCTCCTGGGGCATGCGCCCCGCGATAAGGGCCAGGAAGTCGCCCGATCCTATGGGAAGCGGCAGGAAGGTTTCCAAAGGCCTGTCGGTCGCGGCCCCCTGGTAGAAAATCCTCTGGCGGTAGTCCAGGGCCCTGAGCCCCGTGCCGTCGCTCAGGATGCGGTAGGCGGGCGAGCCCATGGGGTCCATGATGGTGAACAGGAAGTCGGAAGGGCTCTTGGAAATCAGCTCGAAGCGGAAGTGGAAGCGCTCGGTCCCCTTGGAGTAGGCCACGTCGCCCCGGACCGCCATGGTGGGGATGCCCTGGTCCCTCTCCCAGACGGAGCGCAGGATGGAAAGGGCCTCGGGATCGCCCCCCAGGCTCCCACCCGCGCCCTGCTGGGCGCAGCCGGGCGAGAGGATGGCGAAAAGCGCTAACCCGAAGGCCAAAGGGCGCCAGAAGGCCGCTCGCGTTTTGCGGGGCCAGGCAGGGGATTTGCCGTTATGTCCTTTTGCAGGGGGGATCCGCACTACGCTTTCTTTGGGCATGCCCGTTGGGCAGGTTGTTGGGCCGTATCGGGGCCGCTTATGGGTTCTGGAGGCGTTCGAGCTTCTCCAGCACCAACTCCGGGGTCTCGTGGCCCTTCTCCACGGCCCTGAGGTAGACCTTCCTCGCCTCCGCCCTGCGGCCCATGCGGATGTAGACGTCGCCCAGGTGCTCCATGACCACGGGGTTTTCCTCCGAGAGGCTCGCGGCCCTCTCCAAAAGGGGCAGGGCCTTGGGCAAATCGTTCATGCGGTAGTAGATCCAGGCGAGGGTGTCCAGATAGTAGCCGTTGTCGGGCTTGATGGTGTTGGCCCTCAGGGCGAGCGCCAGGGCCTCCTTGAGGTTGGTGTCGAGCTCGGCCCAGGTGTAGGCGAGGTAGTTGAGGGCGTCCGCGAAGTTGGGGTCGAGCTGCACCGCCGCGCGCATGTTCTTCACGCACTCCTCCTTCCTGCCAAGGCGGTCCTCCACCGCCCCCAGGGAGAAGAAGATGTCCGCGGTGTCCGGGAACAGGCGGATGCCCTCCCGGTAGAGGTCCCTCGCCCCCTGCAGCTGGCCGAGCTCCTCCATGATGCGGCCGTTCGCGACGAGAAGTATGGCCGAGGTCTGGTTGTTGCGCCTCGCGGCCGTCAAGGTGTCCAGGGCCTCCTTGGTCTTGCCTTCCTTCACCAGTATGGAGGAGAGGAAGAGGATCGAGTCCACGTACTCGTCGCTCTGGGGCGAGATCTTCTTTAGCAGATCCCTCGCCCCGCGGTCGTCGCCGCTTTCCGACATGGTGACTGCCAAGAGGTAGCGGGCCTGGTCGTTGTCCTTGTTCTTCCTCAGGACCTGGGAGAACTCGCCGGCGGCCTGCCGGAAGAGTCCCTCCTCCAGGAACATGAGCCCTATGGTGAGCCCGGCGTCCTCGGTGCTCTGGTGCATGCCGGAGACATCCTCTATCAGCTGGATTGCCTCGGCGCGCTTTCCGGTCTTGATGAGGATCCTGGCAAGCCTTGCCTTGGCCATGGGGATGTTGGGCTGGACGCGGATTATCTGCCGGTATGTCCTCTCGGCCTCCCGCAGGTCGCCCGTCTGCTCGTAGAGCATGGCGAGCTCCACCAGGCTCTCCACGAAGTCCGGCTTCTTCCTGACGGATCTCTTGAAGTAGCCTATGGCCTCGGGTATGTTGCCCCGGCGGTGGGCGACCCTCCCCAGGAAGTAGTCGGGAAGGTAGGAGGTGGGCGTCATGGACTCCAGGCGCTTGAAGGCGTCGGAGGCCTCGTCCAGGCGGCCGCTCTCGGCGTACATGGCGCCCAGGAAGGATATGGCCTCGTCGTTGTTGGGCTCTATGCGCAGGGCCTCGAGGTAATTCTTCTCGGCCTCCTCCCATTGCCCGGTGACGGACGCGAGGTAGCCTGCGAAGAGCCTCGCCTCGGTGTCGTCGGGGCGCTCCTCGATTGCCTTCCTCACGAAGGAGAAGGACTCCTCGATGCGCCCCTTCCTCGCGAGCATCTTGGCGGTCTCCATCTCCAGGTAGTAGGGCCAGCCCAGCTCGCCGGAGGCCTGCTTCATGTGGCTAACGGCCTGGTCGTCCCGTTGGTCAAGCTCCTCGTACTGGGCCCGCATGAAGAGGTAGTAGCTCCTGGCCAAATCCTGGTCGCCCGCGCCAGAGACGGTCGTGCAGCCGGGGACCCCGCAGAGGAAGAACGCGGCCATAACCGCGAGGGCCAGGGCTTTGCCGGGGATCCGGCCTATGTGTGTCTTGTTTTCCGGCATATGATCTTAGGGAGGGGGCCTCCTTGTTCAAGGCGTTGGGGGATGGGTCAGGGCCAAAGCTGCGTCAAATAACGGGTTCTTAGGTATAAGACCCCTCATTCCATCAGGTTCAAATGCGGCAGCTCCTTAAGAAGGAACGCGTGGACCTTCTGTTTGAGCCTGTCCACCAGCTGGCGCACCCGCTCCCGGCTGACGCCGAACTCCTCGCCCAGCTCCTGGAGGGTCAAGGGCTCGTCGCTCATGAGGCGGCGGTCAAGTATGAAGCTCTCGCGCTCGTCCAGGCTCTTGCGGAGCCGTTTGAGCTTCCCCGACACCAGTTGCCTTATCTGCCTGTCGGCGAGGATGTTGTCCGGCGGCCTGTCGTTGGACGGGATGATGCTCACCTGGGTCTCCTCGCCTTCCGGGACTATGGGCGAGTCAAGGGAGACCTCGTTTCCCGACCTGAAGCGGGTGACCATGTCCTCCACGTCCTGGGTCGTCACCCCCAGCCTGTCGGCCAGAAGTTCCGGGTTTGGGTCCAGGCCCTCCCTGATTATCCTTTCCTGCTCCTTCCTGAGGTTGAAAAACAGCTTCCTCTGGGCCTTGGTGGTCCCCACCTTCACCATGCGCCAGTTGTCCATGATGTACTTGAGGATGGAGGCCTTGATCCAGTAGGAGGCGTAGTAGCCGAACTTAACCCCCCGGGAGGGGTCGAACTTCCTCAGGGCCTGCAGGAGCCCCATGTTGCCCTCCTGGATGAGATCCTGGATGTTGTTAAGCCACTGGGTCTGGAACTCCATGGCGATCTTCACAACCAGCCTTAGGTTGGCGGTGACCAGGGCCCTGCCCGCCTCCTTGTCCCCCTTCTTGAAATACCGCCTGAGCAGCTCGGCCTCCTCCTTTTTCGTGAGCACCTTGCAATGCCTCAGCTCGGAGAGGTAGGTGCTTAGGGAGCCCGGCTCCACTGGCCCATTTGGGAGCCCACCGGGCTCCCTCGGGACAGGCACGAAGGAGTCGTGGTAGGGCCGCTCCATGGGCAGCATCGTGGCATCCAGCCCGTCTTCTTCCCCGTAGCCCAGATCGTCGTCTAAGAAGTCCATGTCGCCTAGCATGTCCATGGCGGTCTCCGTGTATGGCCTTGGGAAGCGTCGGGAGGGTCCTTGGCGACTTGGGCGGGAGCCCCGGCCGGGTCCGTGGGCGGCTGACGCAGGCACGCGCGGGGCTTGGGGGGGCTCAGCCCCGCAGGGCTTCGCCCTGCGGGGCGTTTTTGGGAAGTGCGTGTTCCAAAGAAGGCCTTTGGCGGCTTTTAGGCGGCAAGGGCGCGGCCCTTTGCCGCCAAGGCGCTTTTTATGGGTTATCCGATTGTCTGCGACACCCCTGAAAAGCTATGGCGGCTGCCGTATGGCCCTGTCCTTTGGGGCTGGCCTTGGGGCTTGGGCCTTGGGGCTATGGCCTTGAATAGACAGGAAGACCTTAAAACGGACTATATATATTTAGATTAGATTAATTACACATAATATGGCATCACTACGCCAATAAAAAGCTAACCTCCAAAGCATCTTAATAGGACTTGGGATAGAATATTGAACTTTAACTACGCATACTAACCTATCAGTCAAATATAATACCTGCCAAGCCAACTGTCAAACATCTTCACAGCCCCAGGCATGGGTTTTTGAAAAATAATTTTGATCCTCATCTAGTGGGGAAGACAGCCTAAAAATATTATATTTAATTATAGATTACAATAGTAAAAAATAGATATGTAGATTGTAAATATATAGATAATGCATATTTATTTGGCAAGAAGTCGTGAACGCTTACTTTTTGTGTTGCCAGGCATCTTGGCTCTTCGGAAAGCCGCGACGGAGTCCTATAGGGTGCCTGTCAGGCGACTACCGCCTATGGGACCCTCCGACGGGGCACCTAGGGTAGGGCAAAGGCGCCTGTTGGGGCCTGTCGTTGGGCGTGCGGGCTTTTGGTAGCTTACAAAAACAATGGTAAGGCAACCCAAAGACATGACAAGGCCCGATCCGCTCTTGGCCCACCGGGCATTTCCTGTTTCCCGCACAAAGCTAAACCGGGCGCGAAGCCAAAGCCAATGAAACCCACATGTTGCCCTTATGGCAAAAGGGAAGCGAAACTTAAAATCGGCAAAGGATTGCTTGCCGCAGCGGGGAAGCAAAGCCTCCTGGGAAAATCACTCGTGACTGGGAATTTAAACGAGGCCAAATACGCTACATTAATATAGGCGTGCGAATGGGATTTAATGGCAAGGCGATTGCTTTGGGATTCGTTGGGAAGCTTAAGGGGGGCCTGACGTTTGGCACAAGCGGTGCGGATGGCTCTTAGCCGGCATAAGGATAAGTGCCTAAGGCAAAGCTCACAAAGCCTGGAACAATCCTAGAACCCCGGAGAGCAACGGGAAAGAGAGCCCCGCCCCTGCGCCTTACAGGCCGGGACAGGGCTTCTTGAGGCTGATTTGAAAAAAATTAAAAAAAATTCCCAAAAGGTTAAAGTCGTTTCCAAAAAAGTCGATAAGAGAGTTGAAGGAAGCTTGAGGGCTTTCAAACTCCCTTCGGAACCTACGCAAGCTTTTTGGGGGTGCCTCATGGGTCTCGTTATAAACCACAACATGCCCGCCTTGTTCGCCGCCTACAACCTCGGGCAGAGCTACTCGAGACTCGCGGTGAACACCCAACGCCTCTCATCGGGCCTCAGGATAAACTCGCCCGCGGACGACCCTGCGGGTTACGGCATCCGGGAGCTCATGAGGACCGACATCGAGAACAAAGAGCAGGGCATGCGGAACACCGCCGACGCCATAAGCCTCCTCCAGACGGCCGAGGCCGCGATGGTGGTCATAGACGAGAAACTCCTAAGGATGAGGGAGCTGGCCCACCAGGCCTCCAACGGCACCTACACGACACTCCAAAGGGAAATAATAAACTCCGAGTACCAGCTGATGGCGGCAGAGATTGACCGCATCGCCAATGCTACGGAGTTCAACGGCATAAAGCTGCTGGACGGCAGCATCAACTCCATGCACCACGGGCAGGGCCTTAAGGTGCACTTCGGCGCAAGGGACTCCATTGCCGAGGACTATTACTTCATAAAGGTCTGCGACCTCAGGGCCACGGTCTCCACCGGGCTCAGCATAGGCGGGGACTACAAAAACGACATCTGGGCAACGACAGCCCTCGCCGGGGCCGAGGATACCGAAGGCTGCTGCGGCGGGGGCATCCCGAGCCTCACCCAGGCGGTTTCCGGCTGGCTGTCAGGCCAGATATTCTCCTACGGCTACAACTGGGACCTAGGGCAATCCGATGACACATTGCTCTCCCAGGGCCGCTACGTGGCAGGCGCCTACCAGCTCCAGAGCGGTACCTCCCTTGAGAAGCTGATAGACCAGGTGAACCGGGGCACCCAGTCAAGGGTGAGGATAGACATCAAGGCGGACGAGACCTTGGACTCCATGGTCGCATACTCGGAAAACTCCAACGCCATGCGGATCTGCCTGGGCGAGGAGATCTATTACCTGGGATCCACGGCGCTCGCCCAGAGCGGCTGCGACGACCTGAGCCTCTACGATTTCTACAAAATACAGCCGGGCTCGGGGTTTGAGGCAATCACGGACGTGGCCACGGCCTTCGCCCATGCGGTGAACGAGAACAGCGACACGTTCTGGGCCAAGGTGGAGGACAATGTGTACCAGGCGGGCTACCGCTCGGTATACGTGTTCAACCGGGAGGGCGGCAACCACGACGACATATTCGGCTCGGACGACCGGGTGGGGGCCTTCGGCGGGAACACCTCGCTGGACTCCGCCATCGTCTGGTACAACGACGAGACCGAGTCCTACGGCACCAACGGCTCCTACTTCGGGAACGGCGGGGAGGCCTGGGGGGTTCTCAAGGCCCAGCACACCGGCTACGGCACCTACTCGGTGCGCCTGGAGGGAAGGGACACGGGCGACCAGAGGGATCTCTGGATACTAAACGCCGGGAACAGCTCCGTCTCGTCCGCGTACGACATAAACTTCTACAACTACGGGGGCAAGCTGTTCGGGGGCGAGGCCCTGACAGGCATCGGCCCCAACTGGGTCACGGGACTCAACCGCGAGACCTTCGTGGAGGTCCAGAACGCCTCCGACGGCGACTGGGTTGGCGCGGGCATCCGCACCCAGAGCGGGGCCCAGGAGGCCCTGGAGGGCATAGACAGGGCCATCGCCAAAAAGGAGAGCTGCCGTTCGCGGCTTGGGGCCTACATCAACCGCCTGGAGAACACGCTTACCAACCTCGAGGACATGCATGCGACCCTCCAAATCGCCGAGAGCCAGATCTCGGACGTGGACATCGCGAGCGAAATGACGGACTTCGTGACAAACCAAGTGCTCTCCCAGGCAGCCGTGGCCATCCTGTCCCAGGCCAACGCCCTGCCGGAGATGGCCCTCTCGCTGCTAAACGGATAAACAAGGATTCCAAATTCAGCCTAGGTTACGGGCTTAAAGATACGGAGGTAACTGAAATGCTAATGATGCTTAACGAGTTCGAGGAGATGAACAACATCACCTCCCTTTTGGCCAGTGTCCTGAACTTCCCGTCGACCAAAGGCATCCCGGAGGACGTGACCGAGGCGGTACGGGCTGCCAAGAAGCAGATGGAGGAGCTGCCCCAGGTCATAGACGACCTAAACCAGGCCTACAACCGTTACACCTCCCTGGACGGGACCATAACCCGGATGAAGGAGCTCGCAAGCAGGGCCGGGTCCGAAAAGTTCCACCTCTCGGACGAGGACAGGGAGACCATGAACGAGGAGTTCGGAAACCTCGCCCAGGTGGTCGCGAACGAGGCGGGCCAGCAGCATTTCGGCGGCACCAGGCTCTCGCTTCTGAGCCTAGGCAAGGCGAAGGCCGCTAACAGGGTCCTCTCCTACCTCTCGCCGGTCCTGGAGAACCTGGGCCAGGAAATAAAGGGCCAGAAATCCCTGATAATCGAGGCCATAGTTGAGACCGCCAACTTCCTGGGCATCATAGCGATGTGTTACCCCGATGCCAAGGGCATAGACGAGCTCAAAAAGACGCTCGAGTCGCTCAACCTCCCGAGAAACATTGACGATCCGGTGCTGATGAATCCCACCCTGCACTAAAAACAAAAGTTGGCATGCCCTCCCTCCGGGATCCCGGGCACCCGAAAGGGGGCCAGGGATCCCAAGGGCGGGAACAAGAGCCAACGGCCGAAACCCGCGGCCATGCAGGGAAAATCGAATCGGGCGTAACGCCCGGCATGTATCAGGCGCAAAGCCTCTGAAGTTTACAAAATTAAAGATTACCGAAAGGAGAAGCCTATAGGAGCTTAAGCCTTGGGGATATTCCCCAAATGTCACCCCAACAAAGCAAAACCGGGCGCACGGGGAAAAGCCCCCCCGTGCGTCCTTTTTCCACATGGGAAAAGGGCTTGATCCGTGGTTGATACGGGCTTGATGCGGGCTTGATACAGGGCTTTGCGGGAATAATTTGTTATCACGGGCCCGCATTCCAATGGGATCTTATGCCCAAAAGCCGCAAAGCCAAAAAGACGAAAATTGCACTTCGCTTGCATACTTACCACTAATCCTGCGCAATTTGCCATAATAATCGATAATTTAAAAATTTGGCCAATCTATTCAAGCCATCCACAGCGGCAAAATATGGCTGCTAACTTAGCCTAGCAACTATAGCTGCCAACTAAAACCGCCAACTACAACTGCCAACTTTGCCTGCCAACTAAGCCTGCAACTTAAACCGCCAACTTTACCTGCCAACTAAGCCGACCAAACATAACGGAGAGCCATGCCCGATACCCTACCGCCCTCAACCGTTGAAATAGTGACACTTAGGGGGATTGCCTCTGGCACGGGACGCAGCGAGGCAATCCAACATGAACTGCGGCATTGGACGCATGATAACCTTAAAAAAACACGATCCGTTTTGCATATTTTAAAAAATTGCCAAAAAAGCCTATTGACAAATCCATGAAGATGCTTATTATATGTTTATCAGGGTATTAATGCAAAACCGCTTTTTTTTAGGCTGCTAGGTGGATTGCCTCTGGCACGGGACGCAGCGAGGCCATCTAATATTAACTGCGACATTGGATGCATGAGAACCTTAAAAAAAACACGATCCGTTTTGCATATTTTAAAAATTTGCCAAAAAAGCCTATTGACAAATCCAAGAAGATGCTTATTATATGTTTATCAGGGTATTAATGCAAAACCGCTTTTTTTGGCTGCTAGGTGGATTGGCTTTGGCACTGGACGCAGCAAAGCCATCCAATATGAACTTCGGCATTGGACGCATGATAACCCACAAAAATGCGATTCGTTTTGCATATTTCATGAAATTGTGAAAAAAGCCTATTGACAAATCCAAGAAGATGCTTATTATATGTTTATCAGGGTATTAATGCAAACCCGCACTTTTTTAGGCTGCCAATCGCGCTAACCCTCTGTTTTTCCAACCGTCCCCAAGCAAACAACGCTTCAGTTGACATCTTTTGTTTGACTTATCCCAAACTTTTATCAAAACCCATAAAATCAGGCAATAATCCGCAATCTTTGTGTTTGTATGTTTTTTGCCATTGTTCTAGTCCTTTCAACCCACCCTCAATACGCCTATCATCTTTATCAAAACCCCACTTTTTCACTCATAAAACCAAAATATCCAAAAAATACGCTGCAAGAACCGCCCTCGCAAGAAATACCGTTGCGAGAAACGCCTATGATTGTATCATATTGGCGTTTATTGGCACTAATCTGGCCGCAAAAACCACTAAACGCACATCCACACTGCGCCTAAATCCTTGCGGTATGGGATTATGGGCCAATCAAAGCGAGACTACCCGCAAATGCAAGATCCACGCAAGCCTAAATTTACAATAGGCGACAGCTGCGACAATGACTATATTAATGATCGGCTCTTCTTTAAGATCCGGCAAAAGGAGGACGGACGCCCCAGCCCGAAAAGGATCAGGTGGGGCGCCGCGCTTACGCTAATGCAAAAATCAACCTTGGTGTTCAGGCTTAGAGCCCCTCCACCATCTTATCTTTCGGCATGGTGAACCCGTAGTCCATTACCTCCTTCCAAGAGGTCATGCCGTGGAGCTGGCTCCCGTCTGACGGGAGGACGATGCTGCCCTCGTCGCCGTCGCGGGCGGCCGATCCCTTGATCCCCTCGTGGGAGGTCGTGACGTACGCCTCGGTGAGAGGACCGCCAGGACCAAGCGAGATAACCCCGGGCACCTCGTCGGGCGCGAGGCTGTTGGGTCTGGCAGCGGCGCCCTCCCCCGTGTAGAACGAAGTGAATATCGCGGGGGTTGGGAGCCCGGTGAAGGTGTCGACAAGATAGAGGAAGCCGTAGCCGCTTTCGCCGCAGCCAGCCTCCTTGGGCTCGAAGCTGCTGAAGTACATGTAGGATACACCGGCCCCCATGGTGACTAGCTTCGGCTGGGTGATGACCATCTCGTAGCTGTGGGTCTCGGCCGGGTAGAATATCCTCCCGCTGTCAAGCTTGCGCTTGTAGCCGCCGTTCTCCGGGCGCTTTATCGCGGCTGCGAGGGTGGAGTACTGGGTCGTGCCCCCGGTGCCCACGGTAATGCCAGCCTGCGCCGTCACGTTGCTGACGTTCCCGCCCTTGTACACCCGGGCCCCGGATACGTCTATCAGGCGCGCCTGCGACATGTCGGTGAACCTCATCCTGCCTTGGGGGTCCAGATCCTCCTTGATGCCGAAGATGTACTGGTCGTGGTTGGCCTTGCAGGCAGTCTGGTAGTTGGGCGCCACGTCATGGCAGGGGACCACGTCCTCCTGGCTCCAGAGCCTCCCTGTGCCGAAGACGACCCAGAGGTTCCCAAGGCCGTCGTAGGTTGAGTTGACCGCCCCGGTCACGGGCCTGTCGGTGTTGTACAGGCGCTTGAGCTTCCACTGCCCGACCGAGAGCGGGCTCCCGCCGGAGTCGACCATCTGGAGCCTGTATATGGCACCTGAATCGACCCCGGTCACGGCGTTCTTGGTGATGGTGAGGCCGTAGTAGAGCGTGTGGTTGGTCCAGTTGGGCGCCCTGTTCTGGGCTACCGGCAGGAAGGGGTTGTTGAAGAAGCTGTTGGGCTCGATGGCCCTGAGGTAGTCCTCCATGCCCGGCTGGGTGAAGTCCACGGCCGGGAGCCCGGTCTCGGCATCCAGCACTATGAGCCGCGCGTACTGGGAGCTGTGGCCGTTGTAGGGCGACTGGGACCCGAATGAGACGTAGGGCTGGTTGCTCCCGCTCTTGGGGACGACGCTGTCGGTCCTGGGGCCGCTTGGGATGACCACGTACCATTTCCCGCCGTTGGAGACGAAGTTGGGCGTCCCCACGGTGAGCCCCGCCTCAGGTGCGCTGTAGCGCCACAGGAGCTTGGGCTCGGCCTCCGGGTCGGTCACGTCGATGCAGAAGAGCTCCGAGAAGAAGAACTGGGCCCCGGCCTTGGACTCGTCCGGGGTCTCTATGGCCCTGCCGCCCAGCCTGAGCCCGCCCACCAGGAGGGTGCGCCAATCGCCTCCGATCTTCGCGTCCACCAAGAGGGGCTTCATGTCGACGTAGTAGCTGTGCACGTACTGGGGGTCCGGCAGCCACTGGAGGTGCGGGAGAAGCGAGGTGGGGATGTAGGCCCACACCTCGGCCCCTATCTCGTGGTTCGCGAACGAGGTCCCCTGGGCCTGGCCCAGGGGCTGGCGGGTGAATGACACCCTGCCGTTCGCGAGCGAGCCGTAGAAGCCCACGTTGATGGCGTGCAGCATGCCGTCGTTGGCCCCGAAGTAGGCCATCTGCCGGCGGGTGGACCACTTGGTCTTGTAGGCGGTGTAGGTGGTGTCCTTGTAGAGCAGGTCGTAGTTGCTGGCAGGGGTCCCCACGATGATTGGCTTCGAGTTGATCACGTCGCCCATGCGCCAGGTCACCTGGGTGGTGTTGTTGGACCATGGGTCGCCAACCGTCCTTGATCTAAGGCCCGGCTGGTCCTTGCCTATGACCCACTCCACCAGCGCCTTGGCGGCCGAGGACTTGCTGGTGAACCCAGGGATTGCGTCCTGGTAGTTGTCGAACACGGTGAGCGGCATGATGTCGTTGATGCTAGCGGGATCGGAGTTGAATAGGGTGAGCGAGATGCCACCGCCTAGCGGTTTCCCGTAATAGATGCGCCTCTGGCTGTTGGACGTGGTAGCGGCCACGTTGTAGCCCCGGCTTCCGGACATTAGCTTGGCGTCGTCAAGCTGGGCCAGCCACTTGCCCGTGTCGAACAAGGCCTTTATCTGGTGGACGTTTGCCGGGTGCAGCATGGAGCCCGTGAAGTGGGTCTGCTCGTTGGTGCCGTAGGGGTCGTAGCAGCGGCTGATGGTCTGCCCGAAGTCGTAGCACTTGGGCGGGTTGGCCGCCTGCTCCTTGGTGCTGTTGAAGGTGAGTATGAAGTCGCCCTTGTCCCCGTTGGGGCCGTTAGTTGTCGTCAGGATCCCGTCCCCGTCGTTGTCCTCCCTCAGGTTCCCCCACCTGTCCACGAAGAGCCCGAAGACCGAGCCGACCCAGCGCAGCCTCTCGCTTGAGACAACAGGGTTTACGTACTCCGGGTAATAGAGCGTCTGGATCGACACCCCGCCGCCCAAGATCGTGTCGATGGTGGCGGAGGTCGCTGTTCCGGTGGTTATGGAGCGGGCTATGTCCTGGAAGGCCGCCTCCAGCTGGGTGGGCAGCTGGGAGACGTTGGTCGCCTGGAAGTAGTTCCTTGGCATCCCGCCAGCGCCCTCCCATTCGCCTTGGTCGGGCACCCCGTTCATGTTGTAGTCCGTGAAGCTCCCGTACTTCGCGGCCAAGTACATGGGCGTGGGGAGGAACTCGCCGGTCGCGGACGGGTTGGGGTCGAACTCGAAGTTGCGGAACTGCTTCTTGGTCTCGGCGTCCCCGCTGCCGTGGGGCGTGTTGTTCACTACGACAACGCCGCACTTGGTGCCGTTCGCCGTGGTGGAGCCGTAGCCCGCGGGCCAGTTGCAGGTGGCGGGCGTCGCGTTCCTGGCGATGCCCTTGGAGTAGTGCTGGATCTCCATGTAGGTACCGTCATGGGTGGTGCCGCTTATGACGTAGCCCATGGACTGGTCGAGTTGGGAGGAGTTCTGCCTCTTCCAGGTGGAGACGGAGATGCCCTTGACCTCGGAGGGCTCCACGATGAAGGGGCTGTTTTGCTGGGCCTTGTAGGAATAGAAGTTCTTGGTGGGGTAGCCCACCTTGAGGGCCCCGGCCGCCTGGGTGGATTTCGTGTTGTAGGCCGTGGTGTTCCGCTTGCTTGTGGGGGTGGAGTCGTCCGTCAGCAGATCTATCTCGTACTCTATGAGCTGGTCGGTGTCCCAGTCCGAGTTCCGGTAGGAGACGGTTGTTATGTCGTAGCCAATGGCCGCATCCTCGAAGTTGACCTTTATCTTGATGTGGTAGGGCGTGCCCCTGGGATCCACCTGCCACTCCAGGATGTAGTAGTTCAGAAAGCCCAGGATCCTGTTATGGGTGGTGCCGGCGCTCCTCTGGCTCATGGAGGCCGGGATGATGGTCACCTGCTTCGCGACCGTTCCGTTCGCGTTTAGCACGGGGATGTAGAGCCTCGGGAAGTTCGTGCTCATGGTGACCGCGTAGACATCAATGGGCATTTGCAGCTCGGACTGGGAGAAGTTGTGGGTGTGCGCGTAGTAGGCCACGGCCGCCGCGGTGTAGGTCCCCTCGAAGGCCGGGTTGTTGGGGCACATGCCCTTCACCTGGGTGAGGCTTGTCAAGGCCTTGGGCCTGCAGTCGTCGCTGTAGCTTGCGGAATAGAAGTAGTTGCGCCCGGATGAGGCGAGCCCTTCGTTGGCCGTTATCTTGTTCAGGTAAGAGGTAAGGTTGAAGGCGGGAGGCAAGCCCGAGGCGACCGAGGACGAATACGTAGTAAGCACCGGGCGCGAAAGCCCTGTCGACGCGGAGTTTACAACGTCGTCGCCGTCGAAGTCGCTGTCCTCCTCGGCTATGAAGAGGATTATGGGCTTCGCGCAGTCGCCGGAGGGAAGGGACGGGAGCGTCTTCCAGTCCTTCAGGTAGGAGGCGGTCTTGTAGTTGTAACTCGTCTCGCTCGCGGGCACGAAGGTGGAGGACGGGGCGAGCGCGGTCTCGCCCGGGACCTGGGCTAGCCTCGCGAAGTAGCGGGTGGCCTCGAACAGCAGCTCGCCGGATGGGTTGCCCCAGGACACGGCGGAGGTGTAGCTGTTGCCCGTGTTCCAGGTGTTGGAGGCCTTCGTGTGGACGGAGCTTCCCGAGATACGCAAGGTGTCAATCGCGTATATGAGCCCGCCGCTCTTGACCTGCCCGGTTTGGGGGTCCACCGCCCCGGTAAGGTCGTTTATGTGGGTGCGCATCACCCCGCCCTTGCGGAAGGTGGTGTCGTTGAAGGAGCCCGTCATTAGCCCGAAATACATCTGGCCGCTCTCGCCGTTGGTCTGCAAGAGGCCCACGGGCTTGAAGTCGCCGCTTGGGTAGGTGCGGCAGTTCTCGCTCTCGGCGTAGTTAGCGGGATCGCAAACCAAGACCTTGACGTTGTAGGACTTGATCATTCCCTGCCCTGTGGTGGTGAGGTGCTGGGACGAGGGGTTGAGCCCGTCGTTTAGCACCCAGTCGTAGTAGCGGCCTCCCCCCGTGGGCTTTATGTAGCTGTCAAAGTAGTTGGTCGTCCCGTTCAGGATGTACTGAAGCACCGGGAAGGGGGGCTTGCTGGAGGACTCGACGATGCCCGAGCGGGTCCTTGCGAACCAGTGCGCGGTGTTCGCCGCGGGCTTGGGGAAAGGGGTGTACTTGGATATGTCGTAGTAGTTGGTCAGCGGTGTCTCGGCAGACCAGCGGTTGTCTGCCAGGACGTCTGTCCCGAAGGTGTTGGCGTCCTTCGGCATGAAGGTCGACTCGAGTATGGTCTGGCCGGCCGTATTGCCTTTCTTCACGGTGTCGACCGAGCGGTAGCCCCCGTAGAGGATTTTGCGCAAAACGTCCATCCTTGTGGCCGTCGCGAAGTTCAGCCAGTTGCCGCTGAAATTTCCCGTCGAGCTTGTGTGCGGGGCCTGGCAGATGCCTATCTTGTCGCCTGTCTTGTAGTGTACCGCCCTTGCGGCCTTCACGTAGTCCGCTACGCCCGCGGACTTCTTCTGGGCGTCAAGGGTTGCCTGGGGGGAGTCCTCTATGGTGTCGCCCACCCTTATGAAATAGTTGGCCGGGTTCTCCGAGATGTTGGTGTTGATGGTCGTGCTGCTGTACTTGTAGCAGGACTTGGGATCGAAGTAACCGTAGTAGATGACAGCCGGGTTGAAGCCCGTGTCCACGCGGCCGTCCTCGTCCATGTCGGTCAGCTCGTTGTAGGCCTGCTGGAACATCTTCATGTCCTTGGAGATGACCAGGAGCACCCTGGGGATGGTCCTCCCCGCGGCCAGCACCGGTGAGGTCTGGTAGTTGGCCTTTTCGGAGGCGTCCAGGGCGAGCGCCCCGGAAGGCATCGACAACGCCCAGAGGGCAACCAGCGCCAGGGAGAGGGCTATTGGAGCCGTGGGCCAATTCGGCCCGCTATGACCGCGGTG
The DNA here is from genome assembly GCA_031278475.1 of Deltaproteobacteria bacterium. Lineage (GTDB taxonomy): Bacteria > Desulfobacterota > Desulfarculia > Adiutricales > Adiutricaceae > JAISMF01. The sequence goes on along the minus strand of JAITKK010000183.1, from coordinate 9,817 downwards.
GTTCGCAAGTTTGTAAGTGCAGCGCACGTTTCGCACCTCGCTCGGGTGGCGGCCCAAGGCCGCCCTGCTATGGAAACGGGCCCATGGGGCCCTAAGCCCAGCTCATGCGGTAAGGGGCCTGGGGGCGCCCCGGCTTTTCCAATTGTCGCCAAAAAACCGCCAAATATCAAGAAAACCCAGGTGCTGGAAAGCACCAAGCCCCTATATGTCGCGGTTGGCGGCGGATATTGGCCCGAAGTGGAAAGGCGCCGGCCGCCGGGGAGGCCCCGGCGACCGGCGCCTGATTCCGCCGTTCGTCTCGCGCGTGTCGCGCGCTGGCCATTCCGGCCCGCGCGTCGGGTGGCCCCTAGAGCCCCTCCACCATCTTGTCCTTGGGGATAACGAATCCGTAATCCATGACCTCCTTCCAGGACGTCAGGGCGGAACCGCCGCCTGTCTCGAAGGGGACAGGGATATCCTCCTCCTCGCCGTTTAGGACGGATTTGCCTATGCAGCCATCGATCGTGCAGGTGACCGCCGCGGCAGTCGACGGGCCGCCGGTCCCAACGAATGTGACCCCTGGCACCACGTCCTCCTCGAAGCCGGGGGGCCTCGCCGCAACCGCTTCCTCATCGGAGTAGAAGGAAGAGTAGAGCGCGGGCGCGGGGAGCCCGGTGAAGGTGTCCACCAAGTGCAGGAAGGCATAGCCGCTCTCGCCGCAGCCGGCGACCTTTGGCTCGAAGCTGCTGAAGTACATGTAGGACACCCCGCCGCCCACCGTCACCAGCATGGGCTGGGTGATGACCATTTCGTAGCTGTGGGTCTCGGCCGTGAAGAAATACTTGCCGCTGTCGAGCTTCCGCTTGTAGCCGCCTATCCCTGGCTTCTTGATTTCCTGCGCAAGGGTGTAGTACTGGGTCGTGCCGCCCGTGCCGGTCGTTATGCCCGCCTGGGCTATGAGGCCGCTGACCGCGCCGGACTTGTGGACTTCGGCCCCGGAGACGTCTATCAGGTTGGCGCTGGAGAGATCGGTGAACCTCATCCTGCCCTGGGAGTCCAGATCCTCCTTGATGCCGTAGATGTACTGGGCGTGGTTGGCGTCGCAGGCGCTGAAGTTGGCGGGCGCCACGTATTTGCAGGGCACGACGTCGTCCTCGCCCCAGAGCCTCCCGGTCCCAAAGAGGACCCAGAGGTTGCCCAGGGAGTCGTAGGTGGAGTTGACCGCCCCGGACACGGGCCTGTCGGTATTGTAGAACCTCTTAAGCTTCCACTGCTCGACCGGCAGGGGGCTGCCGTCGGTGTCGACCATCTGGAGCCTGTAGACCGCCCCCGAGTCCTTCCCGGTGACCTCGTCCCTTGCGATTGTCAGGCCGAAATAGAGCACGTGGTTGGACCAGTTGGGGACCCTGTCCTGCGCCACCGGCAGGAATGGGTTGTTGAAGAAGCTGTTGGGCTCGGACGCCTTGAGGTAGTTCTCCTTCCCCGGCTGGGTCACGTCGACCGCGGGGAGCCCGGTCGCGAGGTCCAGGACTATGAGCCTCGCGTTCTGGCTGCTGTTGCCGGCATATGGCGACTCTGAGCCGAATGACACGTACTGCTGGGCGGTAGGGGTTTTTGGGACCACGTCATCGGTCCTTGGGCCGCTCGGCACCACCAGGTAAAAGTGGCCGTCGTTGGAGACCGCGTTGGGGGTCCCCACGGTGAGCCCCATCTCGGGGGATGTGTAGCGCCACAGGAGCTGGGGCTCGGACTCAGGGTCTGTCACGTCTATGCAGAACAGCTCGGAGTAGAAGAACTGGCCCTGGGCCGTGGTCTCGTCCGGGGTCTCTATGGGCCTCCCGCCCAGCCTGAGCCCGCCCACCAAAAGGGTCCGCCACTGGGTACCTATCTTCGCGTCAATCAGCAAGGGCTTCATGTCGACGTAATAGCTGTGCACGTACTGGGGGTCGGGCAGCCACTGGAGGTGCGGCAGCAGCGAGGTGGGGATGTAGGCCCAGACCTCGGCCCCGAGCTCGTGGTTGGTTTGGGTGGGACCCGAGATGGGCTGCCTTGTGAAGGAGACCCTGCCGTTGGCAAGGGAGCCGTAAAAGCCAACGTTGATGGCATGCAGCATGCCGTCGTTTGCCCCGAAGTAGGCCATCTGCCTTCTCGCGGCCTTCTGGGTCTTGTAGGTCGCATAGGAGATGTCCTTGTAGAGCAGGTCGAAGTTGCTTGAGGGAGTCCCCACTATGATGGGCCTGGAGTTGATGATGTCGCCCATGCGCCAGGTCACGGGCGTTACGTTGTCGCCCCAAGGATCGCCTACCAGTCTTGACCTGAGGCTAGGCTGATCCTTTCCTATGACCCACTCCACCAATGCCTTGGTGGCCGAGGTCTTGGTGGTGTAACCTGGGATCGTGTCGGCATAATTGTCGAACAACGTCAAAGACGAAAGTTCCGCAATGGATGCCGGTTCCGAATTGAACAGGGTGAGGCTCACGCCCGTAGGCGAGGGCTTGCCGTAATAGATGCGCCTCTGGCTGTTGGACCCGGTCGCGGCCACCCCGTACGTTCGGCTCCCGGACAGGAGCTTGGTGTCGTCCAGGTGGGCGAGCCACTTGCCGGTGTCGAAAAGGGGCTTGATCTGGTGGACGTTCTCCGGGTGCAGCCTGCTGCCTGTGAAGAGGGTCTGCTCGTTGGTGCCGTAAGGGTCGTAGCAGCGGGTTATGGTCTTCCCGAAATGGTAGCAACTGGGCGGGTTGTAGTCTTCCTGGGCCGTGCTGTTGAAGGTCAGGATGTAGTCACCAACGTCTCCTGTGTCGCCGTTGATGGTTGTGAGGATGCCGTCAGCGTCCGAGTCCTCGCGCAGATTGCCCCACCTGTCCACGAACAGCCCGTAGATGGAGCCCACCCAGCGCAGCTTCTGGCTAGGGATGTCTTTGTTGGAGTACTCTGGGTAATACAGCGTCTGGATGGAGACCCCGCCCCCAAGCAACGTGTCGATGGTTGCGGAGGTCGCGGTGCCCGTGGTGATGGAGCGGGCTATGTCCTGGAAGGCCGCCTCCAGCTGGCCAGGCAGCTGGGAGATGTTGGTGGCCTGGAAGTAGTTCCTGGGCTTGCCGTCCGAGCCCTCCCATTCGCCCGGGTCGGGGAGCCCGTTCGCGTTGTGGTCGGAGAAGCTCCCGTACTTGGCAGCCAAATACATGGGGGTGGGGAGAAAGCTCCCGGCGGCCGCTGGATCCGGGTCGAACTCGAAGTTCCTGATGGTCTTCTTGTTCTCCGCGTCGCCGTATCCCTGGGTTGTGTTGTTGGCGACCGCGGTAAGGCAAGAGGTGCCGTTGGCCGTGGGCTGGCCGCCGTAGCCGGCGGGCCAGTTGCAGGTCACGGGCGTCGCGTTCTTGGCGATGCCGCCCCTGTGCTGGATCTCCATGTAAGTCCCGTCACGGGTGGAGCCGCTGATGACGTAACCCATGGACTGGGCTATGCTGGAGGAGTTCTGCTTCTTCCACGTGGAGATGGATAGCCCCAAGACCTCGGAAGGCTCTATGGTGAAGGTATTGTTGTTCGGGGTCTTGAAGGAGTAGAACTTCTTGCTGGGATAGCTTACCTTCAGGACGCCGGCCGTCCTGGGAAGGCTCGTGCTGGTGACGTTGGTCGGGTACACCGCTGTGTTGCGCTTTGCGGTGCTTGTGGTATCGCCTGTAAGGAGGTCTATCTCATACTCGATCAGCTGGTCGGAGTCCCAGTCGGTGTTCGTCCACTCTGCGTCCGGGGAATAGCCGATGACCGAATCCTCGAAGTTGACCTTGATCTTGATGTGGTACGGCGTGCCCCTGGGGTCGACCTGCCACTCGAGGATGTAATAGTTCAGAAAGCCCAGGATGCGGTTTCGGGTGTTGGCCGGGCTGTTCCAGCTCATGGAGACAGGCTGGATGGTGATCCGCTTGGCAACGGATCCGTCGGCGTTGTGAAGCGGGATGTCGAGCCTCGGGAAATTGGTGCTCATGGTGACCGCGTAGACGTCTATCGGCATCTGCAAGTCGCTGTCGGAAAAATTATGGGTGTGCGCGTAATAGGCCACGGCCGACGCCGTGTAGGTGCCCTCGAAGGAGGGATTGTTGGGGCACATGCCCTTGACCTCTTCCAGGCTGCCAAGGGTCTTGGGGCTGCAATCGTCCGTGTAGGCCTTGGTGATGAAGTATTTCGGGCCGGCCGCCCCGGAGGCAAGATGCTCGTTGGCCGTTATCTTGCTCAGGTAGGTCGAGCGAACGAAGGAGTCAGGGAGCGTTGCCGCCACTGCCGGGGTATAGGTCGTAAGCACCGGGCGGGTAAGGCCGGAAGAGGAGGAGTTAACCTGGTCGTCGCCGTCAAAATCGCTATCCTCCTCCGCGATGAACAGGATTATGGGCTTGGCGCAGTCGCCGGACTCAAGTTCCGGCAGGGTGGCCCAGGTCTGCAGGTAGGTGGCCGTGCTGTAATTGTAGCCCATCTCGCTTGTGGGCACGAAGGCGGCCGTGGGCGCGATGGGCGTCTCGCCGCTTTTCTGGGCAAGGCGGGCGAAGTAACGGGTTGCCTCGAAGAGCAGCTCGCCGGAGGGGTTCCCCCAGGACACCGAGGAAGTGTAGCTTTGAGCCACGTTGTAGGAGCCGTGCACCTTGCCCCCGGCTATGCGGAGGGTGTTTATCGCATAGATTAGGCCGCCGTTCTTTATCTGGCCGGTCTGGAGGTCGACCGCGTTCGAGAGATCCCCCACGTGGTTGCGCACGACCCCGCCCTTGCGGAAAGTGGACTCGTTGAAAGAGCCGGTCAGGAGCCCGAAGAACATCTGGCCACTCTCGCCGTTGGTCTGCAGGAGGCCGACGGGCTTGAAATCCCCGCTTGGGTAGGTGCGGCAGTTCTCGCCCATGCCGTAGTTCGTGGGGTTGCAGACCTCGACCTTCACGTTGTAGGACCTCACCGAGTTAATGCCCGTCTGGGTGAGCCTGGGGGTGGAGGGGTTAGGGCCCTCGTTTAAGACCCAGTCATAATAACGGCCGTTGTTGGTGGGCACTATCTGTGAGCCCATCAGGGTCTTTGAGCCGTTCAGGATGTACTGCATCACCGGGAAGGGCTGGTTGGAGGAACTCTCGGCCATCCCGGAACGGGTCCTTGCGAAGAAATGGCCCGTATTGGCGGTGGGCTTGGGGAAGGGCGTGAATTTGGAGATGTCGTAGTAGTTGGTGAGCGGGGTCTCGGCGGACCAGCGGTTGTCGGCCAAAACGTCGGTCCCCCACACGGTCGAGTCCCTGGGCACGAAGGAGGACTCGAGGATTGTCTGGCCCGGCGTGGAGCCGCTGGCCTTGTTGTCGACGATGCGGTGTCCCCCGTAGAGGATCTTCCGCAAAACGTCCATCCTGGAGGCCGTGACGTAGTTGAGCCAGTTGCCGCTAAAGTTTCCGGAGGTGTTGGTGTGCGGCGCCTGGCAGATGCCTATCTTCTCGCCGGTCTTGTAATGGACGGCCCTTGCCGCCTTGACGTAGTTCGCGACCCCGGCGGCATCCCTCTTGGCGTCCAGGGCCGACTGGGACTCGTCGTCGATTGTGTCGCCCACCCTCTGGAAATAAGGGGCCCTGTTCTCGGAAGTGTAGGTGTTGACCGACGTGGAGCTGTATTTGTAACAGGAGTAGGGGTCGAAGTAGCCGTAGTAGAGGACAGCCGGGTTAAAACCCGTGTCCATGCGGCCGTCCTCGTCCATGTCGGTCAGCTCGTTGTAGGCCTGCCCGAACATCTTGATGTCCTTGGATATGACCAAGAGCACCCTGGGGATGGTGGTGCCGGAGGCGAGGACGGGCGAGTTCTGGTAATTGGATTTATCGGAAACGTTAATGGCCAGCCCCTCCGAGGGGCAGCCGAGTGCGGCAAGCCCGGCAACCAGGGCCGCGGCGGCAAATGCCACGAACTTGTAAGGGAACCCTTCCTTGCGCAAGCCGCGCGTTGTTTCCGTGCTAATCACTTTCTCACCTCGCATTATTGAATGCCTCGAAGCGGCCCGGGCCCGCCTGCGGCCCGACAGGGCCGTTCCGCCCGCAAGCCCATGGCGGGGGGAGGCGGAGCCGTTCGATCTTTGGAAAAGCCTGGCCGAATCGCTGGCGACGGCCATATTAGGGATGGGCGCGGGCGGTGCCAAAGGGAATCCGGCCGTTTCGTCTTTCCCCGGGAAAGAGTTCCGACTTCGGGCGCGATTGGCGGCGGGCGCAAAACAGCTATCTGTCCTGGAGCATATATGCAATATACATACCACCGAGGCTTATTATTCGTATTATGACCGATATTTCCGAATTTTGCCGGATTGTTGGCGCAGAGTGCGCCCTGAGGCCGCCCCGGGGCTTTCCACTAATTTGGAGCCGTAGCACTAAATAGACAATAAATTATTAAAAATTTATATTTTCAATAACAATTTATATATAGAATTGTGGAAAATCCGCAACTCCCCTGCTTGGTAATAAAGGCTGCTTAGGTGCCTACACAACATATGGCGTAGGCACAGGGACTTGGCACCAACCATAGCGGCCGGTGCCAACCAGCTGCCAACGGGCCCTTCCGCAGGCCCTGGCCATTATGCTGGCCATTAACATGAAACCATAGGTAGCGCTCGTTTTATGTTGACCAAGAATGGATCACTTCGTTTGTTTATGTATAAAAACAGAAATCCCCCTGGCAACCGCCAAGCCGCCAAGGGGTCTGACGCCAACGAAGTTGGCGCCTAGTAAGTTGGCGCAACCATTGGTGGCCGCAGGCAGCGCCAGGCTATCCGGCTCAGCCAGCCGGGGCCAGCCTCGAAGGCGGGGTCCAGGACTTGAAGATCTCGGGCCCCCTCCCATACAACGGGTGCGGCGGGTGGGCCGCAGGCCCGCCCGCATTGAGAAGCATCGCCCCGATCACGGCCACGGAAATTGCCGAGGGCCCGGCCTCCGGGCCCCTCAGGAAATCTTCCTCGAAGGGGGGCAACAGAGCGACGCCCGGGCCCAGCACCGTCACCGGCCCGTCGGCCGCCCCAATTTCCCCGAGGGCGGCCCTTAGGGCCGCGAAGAAGGCCGCAGGCCTCAGGACCAGGATTGGGCCAAGCGGCTCGGGCATGGCCCCCGGGCGCACCCGGTGGAATTGCGCGAAGAGCTCCCCGTGGCGGGCGTCGATCACGGGGGCCAGGAGCCCCTCCCCGGCCCCTGGGGCCATGGCCAATGCCGCAAGGGAGGGCACGCCCAGGGCCGGCACCCCGCCGAAGGCGAGGCCTTTGGCAAAGGAGAGCCCCACCCGGAGGCCGGTGAAGCTCCCGGGGCCCCTTCCCGCGGCCACAAGCCGGAGATCGCTAGGGGCAAGGCCATGGTCGCCCAAAACCGAGGCCGCGAGGCTTGGGAGCTTGCTGGAGTGGGTGCTTGGGGCGGATCCCGCCTCCAGGGCGAGGATCCCCGGTTCGAAGGGTTTCGAGGGGTCGATGCGCGCGAGCGCGAGGGAAAGGGAAGGGGTCGAGGTGTCCCAGGCGAGGGCCAGCACTAGTCGGCCTTCCGCTCCACCTGGGCCGGTGGCCCGGTGAACTTCGTCACCAGGCGTGAGATGTCGTTGTAGAAGACCAGCACCATCAAAGCGACCATGGCCCCGATCCCTACCCACTGGGTTATCTCCCTCACCCGCAGGCTTATGGGCTTGCGCCTGATTCCCTCCAAGAGGAAGATGACGAACTGCCCCCCGTCAAGGACCGGGAGAGGCAGCAGGTTGAGGATGGCAAGGTTCACGGAGATGAAGGCCATCAAGAGGATGAAGTTCGCGAGACCGTGCCTCGCCGATTTGCCCGCGATCTCGGCTATCATGATGGGCCCGCCCATGAGCTTGGGGGATATCTTGTTCTGGAGCAGCTTCACGACACTCAGGATGGTGAGCTTGGCCATGCGCCAGGTGTCGGACAGGCCCATGCCGAAGGCGCTTATGGGCCCGACAGGCTCGGTAAGCAGCTCCGTCCTGGGGCTTATGCCAACCACCGGCGTGAAGGAGGTCTTCCCGTCCAGGTCCTGGATAGGCTCAAGATCGGGCGTCACGGGGATCGAGAGCTCCGAGCCGTCGCGGCTTACGGTGATTATTATGGGTGTGGCGGTGCCGTCCTCTTTAACGGCCTTGTCCTCGCCCCTGCCTTGGATGGCCTTTATGACGTCCTGCCAATCCGGGGTCGGGACCCCGTCCATGGCAACCACCAGGTCGCCGGGCAGGATCCCTGCCTCGTGCGCCGGCATGCCTGACGGCACCCTGCCAAGCACCGGGAGGGTCCTGGGCGTGAGGCCCAGGTACCAGCCGCGCTCCTTGTCGCCAAGGATCCCGCTCTCCTCCTTTTCGACAGGGGTCGCCCTCAAGGTCAGCTCCCTGCCGTCCCGGAGGATCCTGAGGGCCAGCTCCCTTCCGTTCGACTCGGAAACCGCCTTCCCGAGCTCGTCGAAGTACTTGGTCTCGTTCATGGCGGGGACCTTTCCGTCGGCCCCCACATAGCCAATGCCTGTCACCACGTCGTCCCGCATGGCCCCTGCCAGGGCTATCGGGCTGTCCGGGCTCATGGGCCCCAGCGTGGTGCCCACGTGCTGGATCCCGGAGGCCCAGGACAGGGCCCAGATGGCGAACACGGCGAAGACTATGTTGAAGAAGGGCCCTGCCAGGACGATTATGCTCTTGGCCCATACCGGCTTGTGGCTGAAGGAACGGGGCTTGTCGGCCCCATCCATCTCCTCGCCTGGCTCCTCGCCTAAGAGCTTCACGTAGCCGCCTATGGGGATCCAGGCCAGCTGGTAGACGGTCTCGCCCACCTTCTTGGAGAACATCTTGGGCGGGAACCCGAGGGAGAAGGTCTCCACCCGCACGCCAAGGATCTTGGCCGCCAGGAAGTGCCCCAGTTCGTGGACGAAAATCAGGATTATCAGTAAGACGATGAAAGAGACCAAAGTCGTGAGCATGTCCAGTCCTTGCGAGATATGGAATCCGCCTTTTGGCGGTAAAGGGACCTGCGAAAATCCTTGGCAGTATACCACACGTCGGAACCCAAGCGGGCACGGTGCTGGAGGGCACCCGTGCCCTTGGCCGCCATTCCTGGCGGACTTGGGAGATGTTGGAGAAAAAAAACGTCGGCATATTTGACATAAAAATATCATTGTTTATTTACATATATTACAATTATATAAAATATCCAATAAATAAATAAATCAAAAGCTACTTGGGCCGACCGGGGGCCGCATAGCAGGCAAAGCGGCGGAAACACCGGGGTTTGCAAGCCTGCCCCGACCTATGGGGAGGGTTGCGCGGGGCCGAACACCATAAAATGCGTAAAAGCCAAGGGCTCATGCGCCTTTCCCGCTTGGCAAAGGGATGCGCCCTGCCTCCGGGGTCTTTTTTTCCGGCCTGTTTTGACATATACTAATCCCGCATCACGGCCCGCTTGATGATACGGGGATTCGGGGGAGCAAGGCAGCATCGCGCTTGCCCAAGGGCTTTTGACCTTGCGAAACGCTACCTTCAGAGCCTTGGCCCGGTCGGGGGCATGGGTTCGGGCGAGTGCGCGACGCCCCCTTTGCTGGCCCAAGGGCGGGTTCTTTTTTCCGCTCTCGCGGCCATATCTTGGATTATTGCCTTCTATTGGGCCTTGTTTTATTCTATTGGGCCTTGTTTTAACCCTTTACCGTCAATTACCGGTAATTTTTTTTGGATTCGCGCCTGATTCCCAATGGCCGGCTGCTCGCAGAGGCCTAAAAAGGCCTTATGCATGCGTCGGATTCGGGACATGGAAGAAGGGAACCCGGCGCCACTCGCAAAACGCGTCTTGGAAAACCCAAAAGCAAAAACCACAAAA
>JAITKK010000123.1 GCA_031278475.1 Deltaproteobacteria bacterium | reverse complement strand
GCGGTAATCGTTGTGGCGCTTATCGGCGTGGGCGCGGCCCTTGGCCGCACCAAGGAGAGCAACCCGGCGGCAGCGCTCGGCAAGCCTTCCGGGGAACCGGCAACGGGTGCGCCCGATTCCAAGGGGCTAAGGGTCATCAAGACCTTCACGAGGCGAGACTGCTCGCTCGCGCCCTGGCTCATAAGCGACAGGCTGGGTTATTTCCAGGAGGAAGGCGTGCGGCTCGTCTTCACGGGCGAAATCCAGGCCCCGCAGCAGGTTCCCTCCATAATAAAGGGCGACAACGACACAACCGACCTGCACCCCAACAGCCTGGCGGTCGCTATCGCGGGCGGCGCCAAGCTCAGGGGGGTCGTGAGGGCGGGGGTCGAGCCGGACGACAGCCTGGACCCCTCCTTCCGGCACATGTGGTGGTTCGTGAACCCCAAGAAGCACCCGTCCGTTAAAAGCTTCGCCGATCTTAGGGACATCCCCGGGACTTTGAAGTTTTCGCTGCTGTCCCCTTCCATGTGCTCGGATTTCCTGGCGAACCGCATACTCGACAGGTACGGGATCCCCCGGGACAAGGTGGAGTGGGTGACCATGCCGGACGTCCAGGCGATACAGGCCCTGAAGCAAGGCCACACGGACGTGGGAGGGGTGCACCCGCCCTTCTACCGTGGCATGGGGGAGGCGGGGCAGCGGAAAATAGCGGACTCCCTTGAGGCGGATCTCGCCCCGGAGGTCGCGGGGCTCGGCTTCTACTTCTTCACGGAAAAGTTCATAGCCGAGAACCCCGAGGCGGTCCAAGGCTTCGTCCGGGCGATAAACAAGGGCCAGGCCTGGATAAACGCGAACCCCGAGCGGGCGAGGGTCTGGACGGAGGAGGCCGTGGGAATCCCCATATCCGCCAACCACTATTACTCCAGCGAGCTGGTAATCAGGGACGAGCAGAGCGACCCATGGCTGGAGGATCTCGAAAGGCAGGGGGTGATACCCAAGGGCAAGGTCAAATCCTCGGACCTGGTTGTCCACGACTTCGTGGACTCCTGAGGCCTTTCGGCGAAGACCCGATCAGGCATGAAACCGCGGCCCTGCCCGAAGGCAGCCGCGGCCCCAACACACCCTCCTTGGGTTAGTAGCCCTTGGAGGGGAATAACAAGCAACGCCCCCCAGGGGCTAGGAGCGAACAAGATGGCAACAAAGAAGACAGAGGCTCCCAGGAAGAAGGCGGCGGAAGCCGATAGGAAGGCCAAGGCCCCAGGGGACGGGGCCAAGGGGGGGCCTCCCCCCAAGGCGGCGGCCGACCAAGGGCCCGCCAAGGCGGGACCCACCCGGCGGGCGGCCCCGCAGGGGGCGCCCCAAGCGGCCCAGGAACCGGCCAGGGCGGGATCCCCGGGCAACGGCTCAAGGCCCCGCGGGGCAAAGAAGAGGCCCAAGCAGATAGCCATATACGGCAAGGGCGGCATCGGGAAGTCCACCACGACCTCCAACCTGTCGGCCGCGCTCTCCGATCTGGGCTACAAGGTCATGCAGTTCGGCTGCGACCCCAAGGCCGACTCAACCAACACCCTAAGGGACGGCAGCTACATACCCACGATCCTCGATCTCCTGCGGGAGAAGGGGAGGGTTGAGGCCAAGGACGCCATCCACGAGGGCTACAACGGCATCTACTGCGTGGAGGCGGGCGGGCCCTCCCCTGGCGTGGGCTGCGCCGGTAGGGGCATCATAACGGCCGTGCAGCTTCTGAAGCAGCAGAACGTATACGAGGAGCTGGGCCTCGACTACGTCATCTACGACGTCCTGGGGGACGTTGTCTGCGGGGGCTTCGCGGTCCCCATCCGGGAGGGCATAGCCCGGCACGTGTTCACGGTGTCGTCTTCGGACTTCATGGCCATCTACGCCGCGAACAACCTCTTCAGGGGCATACAGAAGTACTCCAACGCCGGGGGCGCCCTCCTGGGAGGGGTCATAGCCAACAGCGTCTCTTCGGGCTACCAGAAGGCCATAGTGGACGACTTCGTGCTCCAGACGGGCACCCAGGTGCTCCAGTACGTGCCCAGGTCCATAACCGTCACCCAGAGCGAGCTGGGCGGGAAGACCACCATCGAGGCGGCGCCCGACAGCGAGCAGGCCGAAGTCTACCGGGAGCTCGCGAGGAGGGTGGAGGCCCACGAGGAGTCGGTCACGCCAAGGCCCCTCGACGCCCAGGAGCTGAGGGCCTGGGCCAACAAGTGGTCCGACCAGATACTCGCCGTGGAAAGGGGCGAGGCGAGATCCGCTGGGGCCCGGATATAGGCCCGCTTTTGAAGGCACGATCGACTGCACGAACAAAAGACGCCGCGGGCGGGACCCGCGGCCAGAAGGAGAACACAATGACAGAGAAAACCGGCAACAAGTCCGACCCCGGCCCCATCAACCTGGAGGACATCACCTGCCCCACGAGGGAGCAGCGGGCCAACGGGATAACGGCCTTCAACGGCAAGGCCTCGGAGTTGGTGGAGAGGTCCAAGGCTGGGGGGCTCAGGAACTGCGAGAGGGATTTCCAGCAGAACGCCGGATGCATCCTCAACTTCTACCTGACGGTGAGGGTCGCGACCATCAGGGACGCGGTCATGATAATCCACGCCCCGGTGGGCTGCTCGGCCCCGGCCGCGCTCTACCGGGAGGTGTACCGCAGGCTGTACAGCGCCATGAACGGCCCCCAGGACTTCGACTTCCACTGGCTCACGACGAACATCGGCGAAAAGGACGTGATCTACGGGGCCGCGGACAAGCTGCGCTTCGCCATAGAGGAGGCCGGGAGGCGCCACTCCCCGGAGGCCATCTTCATCCTCACCTCCTGCGCCTCGGGGATCATAGGCGAAGACGTGGAGGGGGTGGTCGGCGAGCTCAAGGGCAAGGTAAAGGCGACCCTTGTCCCCATCCACTGCGAGGGCATCCGCTCCCGGGTGGTCCAGACCGGCTACGACGCCTTCTGGCACGGCATACTCAAGTACCTGGTGCGGGAGCCCAGGAAGAGGCAGAAGGATCTCGTAAACGTCGCCTCCATGCTCTCCTACACCTGGCAGGACAAGATAGAGATCACGAGGCTGCTCGCGAAGCTCGGGCTCAGGCCCAACTTCATCCCGGAGTTCGCGACCGTGGAGGGTTTCAGGAGCCTCTCCGAGGCGGCGCTCACCGCCCCGGTCTGCCCCACCTACACGGACTACCTCTCGAGGGGCCTCGAGCAGGAGCACGGGGTGCCCTACTTCCTCTACCCGTCCCCCATAGGGATCGCCAACACCGACGAGTGGCTGCGCACCATAGGCCGCATGCTGGGGAAGGAAAAGGAGGCGGAGGGGGCCATCCGCGAGGAGAAGGCCCGCTGGGTGCCCAAGATGGACCAAATAAGGGCGGGCTTCGAGGAGGTCAAGAAGGCCAACGGCGGGGACTTCCGGGTGATGGGCTCCCTTGGCCAGGGGAGGCTTGTTACCCAGACCCCATTCTTCCACGAGCTGGGGGTAAGCACCCCGGTCGCGCTCTGCCAGGACTTCGACGACCTGCTCTTGGAGGATGTGGAGAACCTGCTTGAAAGGGTGGGCGACTTCGACATAGTGGTGAACACCTTCCAGGCGGCCGAGGTCGCCCACACCGCCCGCAAGTACGACCCGGACATGATCCTCTCCTGCCCCTTCCAGGGCAGCGCCTACAAGCGGGAGAAGGGCATGACCAGGATCCACGCCCTGCGGGGCGACGGCAGGAAGTGGAGCGCCCAGGCGGGCTACGCCGGGGCCGTCGCCTGCGGGAGCTTCCTCTTGCAGGCCACCCGCAACAGGGCCTTCCAGAACGTGATGCTGGAGAAGACAGAGGATCCCTACAAGGATTGGTGGTACAGGCAGCCCGATCCCTACTTCTTCCACAACAAGGCGGCGGGGGGCGGCTCATGACACTCACCGTAATAGGCGGGGGACCCGGGGGCCCCAAGGCCCTGGAGTACCCCGAGATATCCGAGTCGCCCCGCTTCACCTGCGCCCTGGGGGGCGCCTACGGCGCCACCTTGGCTACCTTCGGCGCGGTCCCCATCCTCCACTCGGGCGCCGGCTGCGGCATGGCCAACGCCCACGGCATGACCTACGCCTCGGGGCTCAACTCCGGCGGCGCCCAGGGGACCACCACGACCCCCTGCTCGGGGCTCATAGAGGAGCACGTGGTGTTCGGGGGCGAGGACAAGCTAAGGAGGCTCATAGGGTCCACCATCAAGCTGATGAAGGGCGACCTCTACGTGGTCATCTCAGGCTGCGTGCCCGCGCTCATAGGAGACGACGTGGACTCCGTGGTGGCGGAGTTCAAGGGCCAGGCCCCGGTCATCCACGTGAGGACATCCGGTTTCGCGGGGAACAGCTACCTGGGCTACAACATGTACCTGGACGCCGTGATAGACGGCCTTCTGGAGCCCCCCAAGGCGGTGGAGAAGAGGCTTGTGAACATCCTTGGCATCGTCCCCAACCAGCACGTGTTCTGGAAGGGCGAGCTCAGGGCCATAAAAGCGCTTCTTGAGAAGATAGGCGTCAGGGCGAACACCCTTTTCTCCGACTTCGGGTCCATAGGCACGCTCAAAAGGATTCCCGAGGCCTCCCTCAACCTGGTCCTTAACCCCTTCTGCGGGCTGGCGGCCGCGAGGAAGCTGGAGGGGCGTTTCGGCACCCCCTTCCTGGACCTCAACTTCGCGCCCGTGGGCCCCAAGGACACCGGCGCCTTCCTGAGGGCGGTGGGCCGCAGGCTCAAGGTCCCGGCCAGGAAGGTCGAGGCGGTAATCAAGGAAGAGGAAAGGGACCTCTACCGGCACATGGAGTACCTGGCCGAGATGTTCATGATCTCGATGCCCCACGCCTTCACGGCCTTCGTGGGCGACAGCCGCACGATAATAGGGCTTTTGCGGTTCGGGGCCAACGAGCTGGGCATCAACCCCGTGCTCGCGGTGGTGACCGACGACCCGCCCGAGGAGGTCAGGGGGACCATAAGCTCGTTGCTCACCGAGAACCTGGAGGGCGCGATAAGGCCAAGGGTCGTCTACGACTACGACGCGCACCGCATAAGGCAGGCGCTCAAAGAGGAGACCCTCCAGGTGATACTCGCGAGCTCGCTTGAGAAATACATCGCGAAGTCCGAAAACGAGGCCTTCCACATGTCGATCTCCTACCCCGTCTACGACCGCCTTGTGGTGGACCGCCACTACCTGGGCTTCCGGGGTGGCATCAGCCTGCTCGAGGACATGTCCCTGGACTTCGCGGGCCCGCTCTGAGCGGGGATTCCGACGGATCGCCCGCGGATTCCCTTCGAACCGCCCCGCATGCGACACGACCGCCCCCCGGATGCCAAAAGGCTTCCGGGTGGCGGGAGGGGGAGGATCCTTCCCTTGAACCGCCTTCGGATTGCCTTGAGGATAGCCCCGAAAGAAGGAACAAATGGACAGCCAAAGGCACCCTTGCTTTTCCACAAGCTGCCAGCCCAAGGCCGGGAGGCTCCATCTCCCGGTGTCGCCGTTCTGCAACATCTTCTGCAGGTTCTGCCGCAGGGGCATAAGCCAATCCGAAGAGCTACCCGGGAACGCCATGACCGTCATGTCCCCCGGGGACGCCCTTGGCGTCGTGGGCACGGCCCTGAGGCTGTGCCCGGACATCAGGGTCGTGGGGGTCGCCGGGCCAGGGGAGCCCCTTGCGGGCCCCGAGGCCCTGGACGCCCTGGGGCTCGTAAAGCGCGAGCACCCTGGCCTCATAGCCTGCCTCTCGACCAACGGCCTGATGCTGGAGGCCAGCATGGAAAGGCTGCTCGCGGCGG
The DNA here is from genome assembly GCA_031278475.1 of Deltaproteobacteria bacterium. Lineage (GTDB taxonomy): Bacteria > Desulfobacterota > Desulfarculia > Adiutricales > Adiutricaceae > JAISMF01. The sequence continues at coordinate 3,413 of JAITKK010000123.1, read as the reverse complement.
GCGTGGAGGCCCTGACCGTGACAATCAACGCCCTCGACCCCGAGACACTCCAAAGGATAAACCGCGGGGTGCTCTCGGAAGGCGTGTTCGTGGGCGGGGTCAAGGGCCAGGGGATACTCATAGCCGCGCAGGAGCGGGGCATCAAAGCCGCCGCCAAAAACTCCATGACAATCAAGGTAAACAGCGTGCTGGTCCCGGGCGTGAACGATCGCCACATCCCCGAGATAGCCAGAAGGGCCAAGGAATGGGGGGCGTCCATGCTGAACGTCATACCCCTGATCCCCTCCCGGGGGCTCAAATCCGCGAGGGCCCCGAGCCCCGAGGAATACGCCAGGGTCTCAGAGGAGGCCGGCCGCCACCTTCCGGTCAAGGGCAACTGCCGCCGCTGCCGGGCCGACGCCTGCGGCGTGCCTGGGGTATCGGATTACTCAAGGGAGGTCTACGGCCCCATCGCCTTCGCGGGGACATTCTCCCATGGCTGACACGCAAGAGGCGAAAGGGACGCAAATGAGGCAAGGGGCGCAAGTGGCGCAAAATCCGCAAAATCGGCAAGCAACCGAAGCGCCCGGCCCCGCCCCCCAGGGCGGGAGGGACCCGGAGGCGAGGACTCCCGGCAAGCGGGGGATCTTCCGCCCGGAGAGGGTCGCTATCGCTACCGAGAGCGGGGTGGTTATCGACGCCTGCTTCGGGAGGGCCCAAAGCTTCCTCATATACGCCCTGGCGGGCAAGGACGGGGCCCGCTCCTACGAGCTCTTGGAAACGCGGCCCGGGCCGAAACCCTGCCGGGACAGAAGCCACGACCAGGACATCCTCGGGCGCGCGGCGGGGCTTCTTTCCGACTGCGGCATGGTGCTCGCGGGAAGGATTGGGCCAGCGGCCGCCAAGGCCTTGGCCGACAGGGGCGTCATGGGGCTGGCCGTGCCTTTGGGCATTGATGAGGCCTTGAGGAGACTGGCCAAGAACTAGAGGGATGCAAGGGTTCCCGGCAAAGAACCAGCGGCACGGCTCGCGCCCCCGGGACCATGGTCCCTGGGGCGCAAGGGATTGGGACGGAAAACGAAACAGGCGAAAAACACCCCAAGCGAGAAAGGGGAGGGCGGAGGCGTGAGCCCGGGCAGGAAACGGCGTGGCCGGCACAGGACGCGAAAAGGGCGGCAAAGACAAGGCATTGAGGGATCCCATAGGGACGGACAAGGCGGGAAACGGGCGGGGCCCCCGGGCTGGCCCCGCCCGGGGGCGGGGAAAGGGCCCAAGGGGCCCTTTCCGGGCACGTAGCCGCCAGCACGGGCAAGCTTTGATGCCCTAAGGCACCTTGCCTTAAGGCGCGACCCATGGGGCATGGGCCGGGAGGGACAGGACGGATGGCCGATTTCGGGACGGTGGGCTACGGCATGGGCGGCGGTTTCGCGGACGGGGCCCCGGGGATTCCCGGAAAGGGTTCCCGCAAGGCCCCCCCGGGCGTTTTCGAGGAGGCCCGGCTGTCCTTCAACCGGCGGGCAATGAGCTGGTACGGGATAATAGCCTTCCTGCTCCTATGGCAGCTGGCCCCCTACGCGGGCATAACCGACAGGGACTTCATACCCCCGCTCTCGGTCGTGGCGGCCGAGGCCCTGAGGCTCGCCGTGGGCGGCGAGCTCTTCCTGCACATAGCCTCCTCCTGCCAGAGGGTGCTCATAGGGCTCTTCCTTGCCGTCCTGGTGGCGATCCCGGCGGCCGTTCTTCTCGCGGGCTTCTTCCCCAGGGTCACCAGGTTCCTGAGCCCCCTCCTCGCGCTCCTTGGGAACATCAACCCTTTCGCGTTGTTCCCGCTCTTCATACTGCTCTTCGGCGTGGGCGAGGGCGCGAAGCTCGCCATAATCTTCTGGTCCAGCCTCTTCCCCATCCTGAACTTCGCCATCCACGGGGTACAGGCCGTGGACCCCACATACATAAAGGCCGCCAGGGGCATGGGGGCGGACAGGCCCCGGATATTCTGGAAAGTCGTGATCCCCGGCGCCCTGCCGTCCATATTCACGGGATTCAAGATGGGCGCCACGACCGCCTTCCTCTTCCTGATAGCCGCCGAGATGCTGGCCGCCAACTCTGGGCTGGGCTATCTGGTCCACAACGCCTCTCTCAACTACTTCATACCGAGGATATACGTGGGCGTCCTGGGTATCGCCATCCTGGGCATGGGTTTCACCGTACTCATCGACAAGGCGGAGAAACTGGTCCTGGGCCACAAGGAGGAGGCAAAGGCGGGCTGAGGCCCCCTTAAGCCAAGCTTGCCTATGAATCCGGAAAACAGCCGCGCGGAAAACGGCCAGGGCCCCCTCTTACGGCTCTTCTACAAGTTCGGGGCCATAGCCCTCTTCGTCCTGCTCTGGCAGCTGGCCTGCGCGGCGGGGCTCGCCCCCGAGACCTTCGTCGCCTCGCCAATAGTCATAGCCAAGACCCTGTGGCAGTACGCGACCGACGGGTCGCTCTACAGGCACTCCGTGATATCGCTATCCAGGGCCTTCTACGGCTTCCTCCTGGCGGTAGCCGCGGGGGTGCCCCTGGGCTTCCTCCTGGGAGGCTGGTTCAGGAACTTCGAGAGGGTAATGGGGCCGCTTCTGTACTTTTTGAGCCAGTTCAACCCCTTCGCCCTGTTTTCGGTGTTCCTCCTGCTCTTCGGGATAGGGGAGTTCTCCAAGGTCGCGATGATCTTCTGGGTATCCATCTGGCCCATGGTCCACAACGCGGCCCTGGGCGTGAGGAGCGTGGACCCCCTCCACGTGAAGGTCGCCAGATCCCTGGGCACCGGGAAACTCAGGCTGCTTTGGAAGATAGTGCTGCCCTCGTCCGCGACCTACCTCTTCGCGGGCCTGAGGCTGGCTGCCGGGACCGCCTTCTTCATGCTGATCCCCGCCGAGATGATGGGGGCCTCAAGGGGCTTGGGCTGGCTCATAATCAACGCCCAGGTGAACTACCAGATACCCAAGCTCTACACCGGGACGCTCGCCATAGTGGTCTTCGGCATGCTGATGGACGCCTTCTTCAGGTTGCTTGAGAGGCGGGTGGTGGTATGGAAGGAGGCCAAGTGCCAGCCCTAGTCCGTGGCGGGGGGCGGGGCGGCATGGGCGCCACCGGAGGCCTCCATGGGGGCCGCGATGGCGAGGATTGCGCCATCAGGGTTGCCACGGGGGCCCGGATCGAGCCGGGCTTCGGGGCAAGGAAGGGATCCAAGAAGGGATCGCTCTGGGCCAAGGGGGCAGGCATCCTGGCTTCTCTCCGGGGGATATGCGCCAAGTACTCGGTGCTGCTCGCCCTGTTGCTGCTCTGGGAGCTCTCAGGGCGCCTGGGCTGGGCCGACCAGGCCTTTCTCCCCAGCCTTTCCGCGACCATGGCAACCCTTGTGGGCATGTGGGGGAAGGCGCACCTCTTCATGCACC
>JAITKK010000113.1 GCA_031278475.1 Deltaproteobacteria bacterium | reverse complement strand
GCCACCACCCCGTGGCAGTCCGACAGGGCCTCGACCAGCCCCAGCACGAAGCCCTCGGGCCGCTCCGGCCCAAGGCCAGGGCCGCGGCACACGCCGCCGCAGCCGCCGGGCTTTCCAGGGACCCTGCGGTTTTCAAGAAGCCTCAGATCCTTGCCGTCCGACTGGTATACGTAAAAACCGTCCGCCTGGGCGAAATGCCTGTCCACCATGACCGCGCTGTTGGAGGCCACGGCTATCCTGAAGGAGGGGCTCCCGAGCCCTTGGATCCCGGATGGGGCTTCCAGCGGGGCATTGGGAAGGGCCGCGCATGCATCCTCCCCGAGCTTGCCCACGGCGTCCGCCCGGCACTGCCGGCAATGGGTCATCTGAGCAAGATAGCCCCCGCACTCCCAGCGGATTTCCCGGAGCTCCAGGGGATCCGCCTTGGGGAGCCCGTGAAACGGCGTCCCCTCGACCGGTATGAGCGGCATCACGTTCCCTAGGACCGCGCCCAAGGAAGCCACTTTCTTCGCCACAAGGGGCGCATGGAGGTCGTTCACGCCCTTTAGCAAGACGGTGTTGACCTTTACCGCCATCCCGAGGGCGCAGGCCATGGCAATGCCCTGGAGCTGGTTCGCGAGAAGCAGGGAGGCGCCCCCGACACCGCCGTGGCGCTCACCCATGTAGTCCACGTAGGGGTGGATCATGGCGCCTATCTCCGGGTCCACCGCGTTGACGGTCACGGTCAGGTGCCTCACGCCCAGTGCGTGGAGATCGTGGACGTACCTTGGGAGCATCAGCCCGTTGGTTGAGAGGCAGAACAATACGGAAGGATCCTCCGCCCTGATGAGACCCAAGGTGTCAAGGGTGAGCGAGGGCCTGGCGAGCGACTCGCCAGGGCCAGCTATTCCCACGACACTTAGATCGTCGCGCTTGGCCAAAAGCCCCCTGAAGCGGTTCAAGGCCTCCTTGGGCGTAAGGGTGCCCGAGCTCACGCCGGGCCTACCCTCGTTGGGGCAATCGTGGTCCCTGCGGCAGTAGTTGCAGGATATGTTGCAGCCGGTGGCAACCGGCAGGTGCATCCTCCCGTGCCCGCTCGCGGCCCCCGCCGAAAAGCAGGGATGCCTCTCGGTGAGCGTCGCAATACCCGGCCCCACGCCGTAGGAGGAAAGCGCGAGGGAGGGGCCTGACATAGTCTGCCCAAAAGGCTGGCCAATAGTCTGGCCAATTGTTTGGCCTATCGTCTGGCCAATAGTCTGGCAGGCTTGATTATGGGAAATGTCACGGGATTGTGAAATGTTATGCGAAATGTTATGCGAAATGTTATCGGAAATGTTATCCGAAATGTGATGGCAGGAAAAATCCGGGACGCCGCCACAGTGGGCTATATTTTCGGAATGACTTTTGCCCATGTGGTCAAGGCAGCTTGGGACAACCGGGCCCGCAACCCTATCGGTGAGGTAGGCCTTCTTGGCCCTGGCCCTGAACACGCCCTCCTCGAGGCTTGCCAGCTCGTTCACCATGCGGTCAAGGATTGAAAGCGTGCCCGAATAGCCCCAGGTCCTGACCCTCTGCCCGCCCACGTGGTCGTGGACCGGGAATGTTGCCCGCAACAGCGGGATCCCCATCCTTGAGCACATGCGCCTCGCATCCGAGCTTCCCACGAAGAGGTTCACCCCGAGGCGTGCCGCCTCGGCCTCGATATGCGAGAAGTCCGCCCGGTCCATTGCGACAGCCCCCCCGATTAGCTGGGTCGAAAGGGATCTTTCCTGTTCGGCCTTGGAAAGCTCCGAAAAGCCAGGGCACTTCGAGCCGGTTGCCGCAAGCACCGCAGGGAGCCCGTTTTCGGCGCAGAGCCTTAGGATGGAGTAAGCGAAGTCCGGATCCCCCGCGACAGCGGCCCTTCCAAGGGCAGCGTACTTGTGGGAGTCGCACATGGAGTCCATCAGCCGGCCCCTCGCGAGCGCGTGTTTTTTGGGAAAGCGGGCCCCAAGCTCCCGTAGGGCTGCGATAAACGCGTCCGTGTCCTTTAGCCCCACAGGCGGGTTAAGCCTTATTAGCGGCACCCCGTGGGCCTTCTCAAGATACAGGCCAGGGGAGTCCTCGACCGGCGCGAAGCGGGAGAGCTCGATTGTGGCCTTGGCCCCGGCCATGGCCTTGAGCCCCGCCAATGGGGTGCCAGCCACTGGGAGCCTGCTGTAGACGGGGTCGTAGGCCCCGTCCAAATTTATGGAGATGTCCGGAAACAAAGTGAAGCCCAACCCGCACCCCTCCAAGAGCTCTTTGAGGGCGCCTATGTCGCCTGGGCTAACCGGCCCGGGGATCACGTTCACCGTGCCGTTGGGGGTCGCGTCAAGCTCCAGCTGGGACAGTATCCCGAAAAGCCCGCGGAACCAGCCCTCATAGTGGGTGCCGCCGTAGCCAGGGGCCGAAAGGGCCACTATCTCGCACCTGAGATTGGGCCTTTGGGCCTTGTAGGCCTTTATCATGGCCGCAAGATCCTCGCCTATGGTCTCGGCCAGGCAGGTGGTGGATACCCCAACGAGCTTTGGTTCGTAGAGCCTTATGAGGTTGTCGAGGCCCTTGACGAGGTTCTTCTCGCCCCCGAACACTGCCCCCTCCTCCGAGAGCGAGGTGGAGGCTATGTCCACCGGCTCGTTGTAGTGGGTCGCCATGTGCCTGCGGATGTAGGTGCTGCAGCCTTGGGAGCCGTGGAGGAGGTTCATGCCGCCCTCCACGCCGTAGACTGCCGTGACGACGCCCAGCGGCAGGCACATCTTGCAGGGGTTCTCGGCGACGTTCACAAGGCAGGCGTCGCTTCCCTTGGTGCCGAACGGGGCCTCTATGATATTCGGATCAGACATTGTCAATAACCGTTTTACCTAACATTACCTAACATCACGCGGCATTGCCTGGCATTGGCCGGCTTTGCCTTGCAATGACAGCCAAAAGCCTGGGCTATGCGGCGTCCCTGAAGGGATCCTTCGAACCCCTCAGCTCCCCCCAGACAGGGCTGTTGATGGAAAGGTTTATCTCCCTCGCGAAGTTGAGGCAGCCGTCGTAGCCGGCCAAGGGCTCCTTTCTCTCGTGGTTGTGGTCGCAGAAGGCAATCCCCAGCTTGTAGGCCAAGGGCCTTTCCTTTACCCCGCCCACCAGGATGTCGGCGCCTTTGCCACGCATGAACCTCTCAAGCTCCGAGGGGTTGGCGTCGTCCAGGACGACGGTCCCTGGGCCCACCAGGGACTGGATTATCTCGTAGTCCTCCCGCTGGCCCGTCTGGGTACCCACCATGACGGTCTCCATGCCAAGCTCCCTAAACTGCCGTATAAGGGATATGGCCTTGAACCCGCCCCCCACGAATATCGCGGCCTTCTTCCCGGAAAGCTTGGGAAGGTAGGGCGCGAGTGCCGCCTTCACCCTCTCGGACTCCCTCTTGGTGAATGCCAGGGCCTTCTCCCTTGCCCCAGGGAGCCCCAAAAGGTCGGAAGCCCCCAACAGGGCCTGCCGGGTATCCTCGAGACCGAAGAAGCTGGCCTTCACGAAGGGGATCCCGAAACGCTCCTCCATGGATCTGGCAAGATACATCATGGAACCGGCGCACTGCACCACGTTGAGGGCAGCGGAATTGGCCTTCCTCATGGAAGCATAGGAACTGTCGCCAGTGAAGGTGGATACGACCGGTATCCCTATCCCCTTGAAATATCCCTTGATTATCCACATCTCGCCGGCCAGGTTGTAGTCGCCAAGGATGTTAACCCCTTGGGGTTTTCCCCTTTCCGGCGGATCCCTTTGAAGGACGTCCATTATGGCCTCGCAGGCGAGGCGGTAGCCCATGGCCTTGTGGCCCGCGAATCCCGGGGCCTTCACGTTTATGACACGGATCCCGTGCCTGCGCTCGGCATCCCGGCACACGGAGTCGACGTCGTCCCCTATCACGCCCACAAGGCAGGTGGAGTAGATGAATATCAATGGGGGCCGGAACTTGGCCACTATCTCGTCAACCGCCGCCGTAAGCTTCGGGATCCCGCCGAACACCACGTCCCTTTCGGAAAGATCCGTGGAAAAGCTTCTCCTGTAAAGCTCCGACCCGCTCGAGAGGCTCCCCCTGATGTCCCAGGTGTAGGACGCGCAGCCTATGGGCCCGTGGACCAGGTGGAAGGCGTCCGTTATGGGGTTCAGCACGACCCTGGCCCCGCAGAAGACGCAGGCCCTTTGGCTCACGGCCCCGGAAAGCGAGGCCTTCCCGCACTCCACGGTCTTGGCCTTTTCCCCGTCCGCAGCCTTCAAGGCAATCGACGCCTCGCGTTCTTCCAAGAGTCCGTCCATCTT
>JAITKK010000081.1 GCA_031278475.1 Deltaproteobacteria bacterium | reverse complement strand
CCCTGAAAGAGGCGGCGTCCCCCAAGAAGTGAGAACCCTGCCATAAGGTCCATGCGGCATAGGCATCCCTGCTACTAACAATTATCCTATCATGGCACCTATGTCTGATCCCATCCTTTTCACGAATCCTTGTGATCCAAGAAGGCAATGCCCTTATGAGTTCTGCTTTTGGGCATCAGTCTCAGGGCTTTTGCCTCAAAGCTCCTATGAGAGCTATTCCAAGGCTGTGCGGTTTCGTTCGTAGGATCCAGTTTGGGACCAATTTCCGCCGCTGACCGTAGCTTTTAAACAAACGCCTCCTGTGATATGATCCGAACGACCCTTAGGAGCACCCCGGCGGGGGCAACCCCACACTAGCAGAATCGCTTGGTAAAGGGCCTTTGGGCCGCAAACATACAAAAGACATAATTCCCCAACATTTTCCGATATTTCGGCACCACAACGAACCACCGGTACCCTAGGGCAGGCACCTCAAGGGGCCGCAGGCCCTACCAAACAAAGCAATGCGGTGTGTTATGAAAAAGAACAGACTTCTCACCCTTACCATTCTGCCCTTATCGCTTGCCTTCATCGGTATCTATGCCACCACCGCGAGATCGCAGCTACCGCCTCCATCTCAGGGCCCCACAGGCAGCATGTCCGAGACCTTCAAGAACCCCCATTGCCCAAATAAGGTTTCCTTGGAAGTATCGATGAAATACCCCATCAACACGGGGAACGCCAAAGTGGATGCCTTCTTCGAAAAGATGGCTGCTGATTACATGGCGGAAAATACGAGGCAAGCTAGGAACTTTGGCCCAGCCGATTGCCAAATTACTACCCATGCGTTCTGGCACGGCGACTACAAGTCCTTCAAGCCCAACCCTGAGACCCTAGGTGTAATAATAAACACGTCTGAAAACGGGGGAGGCTCGGGGACATTCTGTGTATACTTAGCATACAACTTCGATCTGAGAACCGGGCGAGAATTCGACATAAAAGATTTTTTCATAAACCCGGGGATAGGCATTAACGGGATCTACGGATACGCCTACGCCGATCTCTGCAAGAAAACGGCATCCCACGTAGCCGCAGAGGAGGTCATGGGCGGCCAATGCGGGAGGGACAGGAATGCCCCAAGAAAACTTCTCGCTCTTAGAGGATCGCTCGACGGCCTTGGGCACCTAGTGCTCACCGAGAGAGGAGCCGATCTAAACTTCTGCCACGACGAACTCTGGCATAAGCTACATGGGGATTACACTCTCCCCATCCCCAAGAACACTCTCATCAAATTTGGTGCCAGGGACTTCTGGGGGCCGTCCGTTCCGAACTTTTAATACCCACTAACCAAATGGGCACCCTCTTCCATAAAAGAGACAGCGCCCCCACAAGGTGTCTTGAAGCAATGGCATACTGGCAATGCGCCCTCCACATCCCTGTCCCTGCTCCTAACAATGCGCTTATCATTGCTCCTCTGCCTGATCCCGGCACTTTCACGCATCCTCGTGGTGCAGGAAGGATATGCCCTCAGGGTTTCGCTCTCAGGGCCTTTTCCTCGCAGCTCCTCTGAGAGCTGTTCCAAGGCTTGGCGCTTTCGTTCGCTGGATCCAGCTTGGGGCCAAGGTCAGCCACTACACATGGCTTTTAAGCAAACGCCTACCGTGGTAGGATCCTAATCAACCCTTAGGAACGCCCCGGCGGAGGGAAGCCCATAATAGCAGAATCGCTTGTTATGATACCTTTGGGCCGCGAACATACAAAACACATAATTCCCCAACATTTTACGATATTTCGGCCCCGCAACGAGCCACCCATGCCATAGGGCGAGCATCCCAAGGGGGCATAGTCCCCTCTAAAACATTCCAAAACGGAGCGATTATGAAAAAGAGCAGACTACTCGCCCTTGCCGCAATGGCCTTATCGCTTGCCTTTATCGGCACCTATGCGACCACAGCGGAATCACAGGCACCGACTGACGCCCAAGTCCAAACCGGAACCTTGTCCGAAACCGTTTGGCACCCCACATGCCCAAAAAAGATGGCCACGGATATAACGGTTAAGTACCCCGAGAACACAGGAAACGACCAGGTGGATGCCTTTTTTGCGGAGGAGGCCGCGAAGTACCTAACGATCAGGAAGAATGAGTTTTTGGAGTTGGAGCCATATATCTGCGAATATAATTTCAGACTGTACGCAAAAAGTGGCTACAAGTCTTTCAAGCCCAATCCGGAGACCCTGGGGGTTATTACGTCAACCGAATCTTTCACGGGCGGGGCGAACAGCAAAATAACAACCCAGTCTAACAACTTCGACCTGATAACCGGGCAGGAGATCACCATAGAGGATCTCTTCATCGACCCGAGGATGGGCATTAGCGGGATTTACGGATTCGCATACGCCGATCTCTGCAACAAGACGGAGACCCACGAGGCCGCATGGTGGGTTTTGACCGGCAAATGCGGCACGGACAAGAAAGCCCCGAGCAAGGTCCTCGGACTAAAAGGGCCACTCGACAAGCTCGGACACCTGGTGCTCACCGAGAGAGGGGCCGATCTGAACTTCATCGCCTACGAAATCTGGTCTTATGGCCAAGGGAGCTACACACTCTCCATCCCCAAGGACACTCTCATCGAGTTTGGCGCCATGGACTTCTGGGGCCAATCCGCCAGCCACTTCTGGGTCCCAATCGACCCGTCCTTCTAAAACCCCCGAACCAAATGAACACCGGCTTAAAGGACAGGGCGGGCACCCAAGGGCCAAGCCAAGCCATCGGCATCCCAGAGCCCCTGCCCGCTCCCGGCCCTTAGAGGGGGCCTGGAGGCGGTGGGAGGCGGCGCCCCAGGGGCTTCAATCCCAGGGTTTTTCCCTCATAGCTCCTTTGAGAGCTGTTCCACCAGCTTGGCGGCCTCGTTCGTGGGATCCAGCTTGGGGCCCTTGTTCGGTTGCTGCCTGAAGCTCACGAAGGAGTAGGAGAGCGTCTCGCCGTCGGGGCCTATCTCGGCCAGGAGCAACGGGGCAAGCCCAGTCGCGCCCTTCACGTTCATGCCGCTCCCGGTCGCAAAGTTCCCAAGGGAATAGGCTATGAGCCTGCCCTTGTAGAGCTCGGCGCCCCTGGGCACGTGGGGCCCGTGGCCGATGATCATGGCCGCCCCCTTGTCTATGAGGGCATGGGAGAGCTTTTTAAGGTTGCCGCGGTTCTCGCCGAGGAAGGTCTCGGGGCCGTCGGGGACCCTCAAGTGGCCGGTGCCCTCGGCGCCGCCGTGCATGGACACTATCACCAGGGCCTTGGGATCCTTTTCCAAGGCCTCTCCCACCAAGGCAACGGCCCCGTCGATGTCGTTTATGTTCTGGCAGCCCCTGTTGGGGGCAAGCCCTATGAAGGCGACATTTCTGCCCTTGACCTCCATCCAGGCGATCTCGCCAGGGCCGCCGGTATGCGCGATGCCCAAGGCGTCAAGGACCTCCTCGGTCTGGTCCTTGCCCTCCTGGCCGTAGTCGAAGGCGTGGTTGTTGGCGAGCGACACTATGTTGAGCCCGGCGTCCTTCAGCACCTGCCCGTAGGAGGGCGGGGTCCTGAAGCAGAAGCTGCGGCCGGTGGAGGTGTCCTTGGAGGGTTTGCCCCTGTCGGTGAGCGGGCCCTCCAGGTTCCCGAATATTATGTCCCTGCCGGAAAGGTAGGGCAGAACGTCCGTGAAGAAGCCCTTGGCCCCGTCCGGCGGCAGCAGGTTCTCGGTGCCTAGCATGATGTCGCCCATGGCGGCAAGGCTGATGGTCCCGCCTTCCTGAGGCGCATCCTGCGCCCTGCCCACCGAGACCCCGCAGGCGGCCAAGGCCCCTATGGCAAGTATCAGCACGAAAAGGGCCGAAAACGGGAACCCTCTCCCAGGAAGCCTTCCTCCGGCGCTTGGTTTGCTCATGTGTCATCCCCCCTTTTTCGGGCATCGCCTATGTAAGATCCGTCGGCCATCAGCGAGAGCGTCATCACCAGACCCTCCAAGGTGATTTCGGGGGGCGTCGACGTGGTGACGAAGGAGCGCCTCGCATCCTCGAGGGCGAAGAGCGCCTCCTTGATCTTCCCCAGCGGCCACTTGGCCGCCTGACTCCGCAGGAAGCCCACGAAACCTGGTTTGACGCCTAGCCTGTCGGCCAGCGCCTCGGAAGGAAGCTGCGTGCCTTCCTCCTCCGCCTCGGCCAGGTGGGCCACCACCTCCAAAAGCCTTAGGAAGTGGGTCTCCATGACGGCTATAAGCGCGAAGTGGTTGTTATGGACCAAGAGATCCAGGGTAACACGGGCTGCCTTCCCGGGATCGCCCATGGCCATGGGCTCGGAGAGCTCGTAGGCCGCGCCCGACGGGTTCAGGGGCACCATGTCGCGAATTACCTTGGGGTTCACGGGGCTCCCGGGCCCGGGGTAGATGGAGAGCTTCTCGGCCTCCGTGACCATGGCCTCCAAATCCTCGCCCGTCCTCTCGATGAGGACCTTCGCCCCCTCCTGGGTTATGCGCATGCCCTTGCTAGTGAAGAGCCTCGAAACCCAGCCAGGGAGCTCCATCCTGGAGGGGGCCCTGCAGTCCACCACCAACCCGGCCTTCTTGGCCTCCTTGAAGAGCTTGGTGTTCTCCAGGGGCTTGGCCTGGACAAGCACTATCGTCGAGCTCGTGTTCGGGTTCTTAACCCAAGTGAGCAGGAGGTCGGTGTCCATCAACTTCCCCTTGACCCGCGGGGGCACCCTGACCAAGAGCAGCCTGGGCTCCGGGAAAAAGGAGGAGGCCCGGGCCATGTCCAGGACGTCGGACGCCTTGTCCTCGCCTAGACGGAAGGACTGGAAGTTGAACTCCCTCACCTCCGGGGGCAAAGCTTCGATCGTGGCCTTGACGCAGGCCTCCATCTCCAAGGGCTCAAAGCCCTTGATGAGGTAGAAGTGCCTGCGGCGATCCCCCTTGATCTCATCTTGAAACTCGCTTGCGAGCAAAGAAGCCCCCCTTGCGCTGTAGTTGGACGAAATTACGCGATACTTATGCCGATACCAGGCGAAACTCGGGCTTCACAGGATGCCTTTGGAAACCCAGGGCTTATCCCCATGGGCAGTCGCACTAAGATCCCGAAATCCAAGTAACTGCTTATATCATTTATCATAACCCCGATCAACGATGCCTTCGCAAGTACCCCCCGGCAAACTATGTTGAAAATGCGTTCTTCAAAAGTGTTGGTTTTTAGGGGCGATTTAAGACTTCGTTTTCTAATTTTGATTCAATTTTAGAATTGGGAGTAATTTTTACAGGCAATAACCCCATAAATAAGTCGATATTCTATATTTCGGCCAAATTTGGACATAATTTTGCCGCATTACCCCATAATTTTCCCGCATTTCAACGCAAAAGCCGGGAATTCTGTAGCTTTAAGCGTAACAGACGTTGATAATTCTAAAATACCTAGGTACCTTGAATGCTTAAACCCAGTCTAACTTCCAAGGCAGGAATTCAAGGCAATCTTCCTAAAAGTGATTCCCATCTTTACAAAGCGGGGAATATGATTAAAAGCGAGGGCCCTGGGCGCCCCAAGGAAAGTAAAAACAAAACAACAGCTTATGCACGGCCAGAGGCCACTCTAACCTCCAGCACGGGAAGCAAGGGCAAAAGGGACCATGGGCCGCCAAAGGGCAGCAAGAACTGAGGATAGGCCTAACTCAGATACCGCCTATCCCCTTTGAATCATAAATCATATGGTTGTTGTAATTCATCGAAATGTATGGAATTCAAACTGCTATTATGCACGCATATATGCATAAAACGTGCCAAATATCAGTAATTATAACAAAAATCGCTCAAAAAAATATTACGAATTACGGTTAAAAAGATTTTTAAGTCAGACTGTATTTTTCTTCCGGAATTTATTAGAATCTCTTTTGAAGAGACACACTGTTATTTTTTCTGCGAACCTGCTTTACCGGCAGACTCCGGGGGGGTGCCTTCTGCTGTCCCCTCCCGCTATTTGGATGCAAGAAGCTGGAAGCGCAAACCAGCGCCTTCGCACTGGAGGCGCCGCCTTCGCACGGGAGGCGGAGCCCTCACACTGTAGATCGGCTTGGTGAAATTGGTTAAACGGAGACAAAAATGCGGCAGACAATCCTTGTTCCGGCAAACGCCTTCCTCTTTTTCTCTTTTTTCTTCTTTTTCGGGAATATCAGCCCTTCCCTGGCCCAGGAGGCGGCGAATACAGCCCCGCCCGTGTTCCCTGGGGACGCGATAACAGCCACAGTCACCGCCGATATCCTCCCTATCATGGAGAATCCCGGCCAAAAGTACAATATCACCAAGTATGGGCTGGAATGGGGTACAGGACTTGAGGGATCGGTTGTCTACGGGAACATGGTGGTCGTTCGCCCTTCCAACAACAAGGACTGGGCTGAAATCCTTTCCAGTGACAAGGGAAAATCCCTGGGCTATGTTCCTGTGAAGGGGCTTTCCAGGACTCCGGCCTATGAGCCCACTCAAATCACCTGGTACGTTACCGCCATGGACGGCCCAGAGCTGTTTTTGAATCCTGTTAAAAAGCGGCCTGACGACCGGCTGGCCCGCATAAAGCTCCTCAAAGGCGAGATCGTGCCCTCTGTCGGAAAAAAGGACTCGATGCTTCTCCTGAGGTTTGACACCTTCTCTTTGGCTTCCGGAATCGGTGCCCGTTATGCCTGGGCTGAAGAGGGTGCTTTCATACCTTTAAGCTCCTATCAGCCTGCCTCCGGGATGTTTGACCCTGACTGGCTGCCTTCGGCAATAAGGTGCCTGGGCTATAAAAACGCCTATGATGAAGAGGAGAACGTGTGCCCTTCCGTCGCTGTACCGGAAAACATCAAATCCGGGCTTTCAGCCCACGGCTTTTATATTGACGGGACGCCTGTCATACTTGAGCACGTGGTAAATGATGACATGGGGGATTCTTACATAGGGATCCATAGGCAGCAGCCGGTCTTCATTTCAACGGATATTTACCTGCACTATTTTCACCTTATTTTTAACCGGCTTTTAGAGGCCCTGGAACTTGCCTCCCTCGAACCGGGCCTGGAACAGAACCTGTCGGCTGCCCTTTCGGCACTTAAATCGGTTGAAAGCAGCCTTCCTCCGGACTTAAAAGGCCCCTGGCAGACAGCCGTGAATATGTTTTCAGTGCCCCGCTCCCTAATAGCTGAAAAACCCCGCTCGATCAAACTCTCTCCCGAGGCTTCCAAAGAAGTGGCCCTGGTAAGAGAGGCCTCAGCTTCCAATATAAAGTCACCTGTGTTTCAGACATTGACTGATTACACGATGTTCAAGCCGAGGGGCCATTACACCAAGTCCCCTGTTTTAAGCAGGTATTTTCTGGCCATGAACTACATAGGCACCGCTGAGCTTGCGCTCTTTGACGACACTGGAAACTACTTTATTCCCAATCTCCAGACAGCGGCCCTGATTTCCATGGTGTTGGATTCCCTTGGGGACAAATGGCTGGCCCTGGAAGAACCGATAAATTACCTGATAGGCGCCTCCAACACGGGGGACGGGAAAAAATTCAGGGATCTGGTCAGATCTCACATGGGCACTCTCTCTGACCCCCAAAGCCTCCAAAAGCTAACTGACCCGGCTGCCCTGCAGGCCCTGGCAACGGGCATCCTCCAGGAAATCGAGGGGCCTGATATCCAGTCAAATGTTGACAAGGACCAACCCGGAGACGATTTTTTAAACCGCAAACCTGTCTTCAGGATATCCGGCAAGCGCTTCAACCTGGATGCTTTTATCTTTAATCAGCTGACGTACCCGCGTGTGGGGTCTATCGTCAATATACGCAATATTCCCGAAGGAACCGATGTCATGGCGGTTTTGGGATCGCAGGCGGCGGAGCGGTACGTCGAGAAACACTTTGAGATACCACAATTCAGGGAAAACTTTCAGAAACTGAAGTACTGGGCTCCGGCCTACCTTTCCGAAGACAAGACCGTGTACTCCCTGTGGCTCACCGCCTTTCAGGCGGGATTCAAAAATTCAGGGGCAGACTACCGTTTTTACAAAGATGATCTCTGGCCTTATAAAAAGCTTCTGACAGCCTTGGCCTCTTTTGCGGAGATCAAGCACGACACCATCCTCTATGTCGAGCAGTCTATGTCGGAAGGCGCAGAGGGCGCGGATATGCCGGGAGACTACGCCCCGCCTCTCCCCCGGGGCTTTGTGGAGCCCGATCCTCAGGTGTTCCAGGCACTTCTTACGGCCACAGACGCTTTAAAAAGCTTTATAGAGAAATACGACCTTGAGACCCCTAAGAAACCCAAGTCTGCCTCAGGTGGTCCTGAGATGTTTATGCAGCCTATCCCCTTCAGGGATAGGCTCTCTCGGTTTTCGGACCTGCTCACCAAAGCCCGGGACCTTGCCTCCAAAGAGGTCTCAGGCCAAGAGCTCACGGTCAGTGACTATGAAAACATCCAATCACTCGCCCAGTCTTTCAACGGAATGCTGTATATGGGCTTCCAGAACGATTCTGGGGGTGGCGACCTCCGCATGGCTTTGATTGCCGACGCGGCCTCCAGCCCTGATGACATTTTGGAGCTTGCCACAGGCACTCCCCGTAAAATGTTTGTGCATGTTAACGACAAGTGGGGGGGCTCAAGGATCACCATGGGCTATGTTTTCAGCTATTATGAGTTCCCAGCCCCCTTGTCCCAAGGCAGGATGAACGATCAGGAATGGCAGAAAATAGTCTACGACCCCCGTAGTCAGACAAAGCTGGAACAGCTCCGGCCGGCCTGGTACCAGAACCTTGTTTATTAGCATGACCTTCTCCAAAAGGAAAATTCATGCTGTATCCCTCTCAGTTCTGTCCCTGGCCGTATTTTCCCTGACGGTTCTGAAAGCGGCGCCCCCGGCCTTTTCCGATCCCGGGGTTTTAAGCTCCCCTTTTGAGGGTCTTTCCATACAAGCCATATCCCTGTATGGTTCCACTGACATTTTGAACCGGCCGGAAGGGCTCCTGCCCTGCCGGGAGGGAAGGCCCTGCCTGGGCGGGGTCGTTCCCCACCACGGTCTTGCCTTCCCCATGATCGTGCGCTTCTATGAGACTCTGGCCAGGGGCTCTCTGGAAGGTGGGGCCGGAATAGGGCGCGTATTCATACTCTCCCCGGATCATTTCCGCCAGGTGAGAAATCACGCCGCTATCTGTCCTGAGGATTGGGGCCTTTCGGAAAGGGTGCTTAAAGCCGACAGCGAAGCTATTACGGCCCTAAGCTCTTTAAGCATTGTGGAAGAAATGCCGGGCATCTGCTCTTCCGAGCACGGCATAACCATCCACATACCAATGACCGCGGCGTACTTCCCCCAGGCCAGGGTGGTGCCTCTGCTCCTGAATGCCAGGATACCGGATCCGGCTCTTCTTACTATAAGAGAGAGCATGAAAAGTCTTTTTTCAAATGACACCCTGCTCATACTCAGCATGGATCTGTCCCACTACAAGACCCCTGAGCTCATGGCCCTTGAAGACGAAAAAACCCTCCCCGTTCTGACCGGCCTGAGGGCTTATGACACAAGGAATCTGGATATCGATGCCCGAAGGGCGGCCCACCTTTCCCTTCTTTTGTTCAGAGATGAGGGGGCGGAGGAAGGCATTGTAACGGAGCACCGCGATTCGACATATTTCACAGGACACAGGGTGGAATCCGGAACAAGCTACGCCTCTGTCCTGTACCCCAGGAGCGGCAGGTCAAAGGCTGAAGAGCCTCCGGAAAGCACAGCCGTATCTTTGGTGCCCATCCTGCCTAACAATCCGCCCAACAATCCCGCTCAATAGTTTTCGGCTGTTTGCGATAAGATGCGTTTACAGCTTGAAAATACAGGCCGTGCCGTTTTCCTTACGCCCTCTCACCAAGCCAGGTACATTTCCTGATTCAACCTGAGTTTTAAGGCTAAGGTATTTCCGGAAATCCCCCATTTGTTTCCCCGAGTGTCTGAACCATCGGGCCAATAGATGGATCGTTTGCGGCCAGGGCCTTTTCCGGAAAGGCCTTTTTTGGATCCTGAGTTTGCAGCTCCTCAGATCCTTTTTTATGAAATGTAAATTTACATTAAATATACCTAATGATATTATATAATATTATAAGTACTTATAATATTATATATAACTATTCTATTTTGAAACCTAAAAAACCGCAGAAAAATGCAACGATTGCGCGTAATTTGGCCCAAGCCAAATGGGAAAACAACGCAATCGCTACGCTATAACAACGCCATGGCACCGCCTCCCCGATGGCCTTTGGCCCGGTCCCTGGCAAGGCTCCCCATGCCAATCCTTTGGCCGCAAAGCCCCGGATGTGGTAGACTATGTGGCGCATCGCCCTTAAGGGGGCCAGTCCCCCTGCCGGGGCGGAGGCCCCGGCGGGGGGATAATGCCATTTCCCCGGCCGCAAAAGACCTGAAAGAAACCACCCACATGTCCATAATGCCGATACTCAAATACCCCGACCCCTTGCTCAGGAAGATCTCCGAGCCGGTGACGGAATTCGACGAAGGGCTGGCGATGCTTGCCGCCGACATGAAGGAGACCATGCTCGCGGCCCCTGGCGCCGGTCTCGCGGCCCCGCAGGTGGGCGTGCTCAAACGGCTCATCCTGATAGACGACCGCGACGACCCCGAAGAGGATTACGGCTCAAAGGTGCTCGCCCTGGTGAACCCGGAGATCACCCACTACGAGGGCGCCCAGTGCGACAAGGAGGGCTGCCTGTCGGTAGTCGATCTGAGCGCGGACGTGAACCGCCACGACCTCGTGGTGGTGGCCTACCACGACCTGGAGGGGAACCCCCGCACCATCAAGGCCAGGGGCCACAAGTCTGTCATATTGCAGCACGAGACGGACCACCTGGACGGCGTGCTCTTCCTGGACCACCTTACGCCGCTCAGGCGCGAGATCTACGTGAAGAGCCTAAGGAAGAAGCGGCATGGCGAAGGCTGAGCCCAAGGGGCCCCGCAGGGCAGGACCCTGGAGGCTTGTCTTCCTGGGATCGGGGGACTTCGCCGTCCCCTCCCTGGAGGCGCTCTCCAAGGGCCCGGACGAGTTGTCCCTGGTGGTGGCCTCCCCGCCCCGGCCCAAGGGCCGGGGCAGGAAGCAGGCCCATATGCCCACCGCGCTGTTCGCGAGGGAGGCGGGCCTCCCCCTCCTTGAGAGCGCGAGGCCCAACGACCCGGAGGTCCTGGACTTCATAGCCTCTTTAAAGCCGGATCTTCTGGTGGTGACGGCCTTCGGGGCCATCCTCAAGGAAGGGCTGCTCTCCCTGTGCCCCCTCCCGCCCATAAACGTGCACCCGTCGCTTCTCCCCCGGCACCGGGGCCCCGCCCCGGTGAACTGGGCCCTGGTTGAGGGCGACACGGAGATCGGGGTCTCCATCATGTTCTTGGAGGCGGGGATGGACACGGGCCCGGTGCTCGCCCGGAAGCCCATGAAGGTGCTCCCCGGCGACGGCGCCGCAAGGCTCTCCGAGGAGCTAGCGGAGGAAGGGGCCGGGCTGCTACTCGAGACCATCAGGCAGGTGAAGGAGGGAAGCCACAAGGCGGTTCCCCAGGACGACTCAAAGGCCACCGTCAACCGGCTTCTCAGGAAAAGCGACGGCTACCTGGACTTCAGGGAGGACGCCGCCACCCTGGCCCGCAAGATAAACGGCCTGGAGCCCTGGCCTGCGGCCAGGGCCATGCTGGGGGGCAAGGCCGTGTCGTTCTTCGGGGCCCTGGCCATGGAGGGCTCCCTCCCCCCCGGCGAGGTGGGCGGGCTCGACCAGGACGGCATGCTGCGGATAGGGACGGGCTCGGGCCTGCTCCGGGTCTCTTATCTGCAGCCGGAGGGCAAGGGCCGGCAGGAGGCCGGGGCCTTCCTGAGGGGCTACCGCCCGAGGCTCTTCCTGCCCATGGGGTAGATTGCCCCGGGGCACGCAGGAGGGGGGCTGGATGGATCACCAATCCTTGGCGAACGTACTGGAAAGCCTCATGCTGGTTGCCTTCGGCTGCGCCTGGCCCGCGAACATCGCCCACAGCCTGAAGCGCAAGAGCTCGGTGGGCAAGAGCCTCGTGTTTCTGGTGATTGTGATCTTGGGCTACCTCTTCGGGATATCGGCCAAGATCGCTGGCGAAGGCGTGAACTACGTCTGCCTCTTCTACATCGCCAACCTCCTGATGGTCGCCTTCGACCTGTTCCTCTTCTTCCTGTACAGGGGGAGGGAAAGCAAGGCCGGGCGGGGCCCGGCCTGAGCCCGGGGACCCCCGTCTTCCATGGATGCCACCATGCGGCATACGGGCCCGGGCCTTCCCGGGAGCCCCAGGGCGAAGGGGGACCTGGGTGGCGCGAAGGTGCTCTGCGCCATGAGCGGGGGCGTGGACAGCTCTTGCTCCGCGTTTCTCCTCAAGGGCATGGGCGCGAGCGTCACCGGCGCCACCATGAAGCTTCTGCCCTACGAGGAAGACGACGGTCTGGGCGGGAGGAACTGCTGCTCCCTGGGGGACGTCCGGGACGCTAGGAAGGTCTGCGACAGGCTGGGGCTGGGCTTCCTTGTGTTCAACTTCACGAGGCTCTTCGAGGAGGAGGTCATCCGCCGCTTCGTGGAAGGCTACCTGTCGGGGCTAACGCCCAACCCCTGCGTGGACTGCAACCGCTACCTCAAATCCCTGCACCTTCGGGACAGGGCCGGGGCCCTGGGCTGCGACTTTCTCGCGACCGGGCATTACGCGAGGATAGAGAGGGGCCCGGACGGCCGCATGCTTCTGAAGAAGGCCCTGGACACCGCCAAGGACCAGAGCTACGTGCTCTACGCCATGGGCCAGGAGGAGCTCGCGAGTACCCTATTCCCGCTGGGGACGCTCACCAAGCCCGAGGTGAGAAGGCTCGCCGCGGGGGCGGGGCTCGCGACCGCCGAAAAGAAGGAGAGCCAGGACATCTGCTTCGCGAGGGGCGGGGCCTACCAGGACTTCCTGGAGGGCCGCCTGCCCCGGCAGGCGGAGGGCCTGATACTCGACGCCTCGGGGAAGGCGATAGGCAGGCACAAAGGCTTCTTCCGCTACACGGTGGGCCAGAGGCGGGGCCTGGGCATCCCCGGGCCCAGGCCCAGCTACGTGCTGGGCGTGGACCCCGCCAACAACACCGTCACCGTGGGCCCCAAGGAGGCGCTCCTGACAGGCGGCATGCTGGTGGGCGGCCTGAACCTCATAGCCGTCCCTGAGCTAAGGGGCCCCGTGGCCGTGGGCGTGAAAATCAGGTACAGGCAGGGCGAGGCCCCGGCGACCCTGGAGCCCCACTCCCAAGGCATGGCCAGGGTGCTCTTCCGGGAGCCCCAGGGGGCGGTTGCCCCCGGGCAGGCCGCCGTCTTCTACCAGGGCGACACCGTGGTGGGCGGGGGCACCATATTGTCCGGGATCCCATAGCCGGGACCCGGCCCGGACTTTCGCGATCTTTCAGCCCCCCGGGCGGGAACCGCCCGGGGTCTTGGCCGCAAGGAGGCCCAATGGACATAACCCACGAAAAGCAACTTAAACTGAAGGGGCTCCTGGCCTCCATGGGGTCGGCGGCGGTCGCCTTCTCCGGCGGGGTCGACTCGACCTTCCTTTTGGCCTCCTGCAAGGAGGCGCTCCCAGGGGCCCTTGTGGCCGTGACCGGCCGCTCGCTGAGCTTCCCGGAAAGGGAGCTGAAGGCCGCGACCGACTTCGCGAGATCCCGGGGCATCACCCACCTCTTCGTGGACTCGGAGGAGCTGGGGCTTCCGGGCTTCGCCGACAACCCGCCAAACCGATGTTACCTATGCAAGAGGGAGCTATTCAAAAAGATCCGGGACACCGCGAGGGAGCGGGGCATAGAGCGGGTGGTGGAGGCGTCCAACCTGGACGACGAGGGCGACTACCGGCCCGGGCTCATCGCCATAAGCGAGCTGGGCGTGGGGAGCCCCCTGCGCGAGGCCGGGCTCACCAAGGCGGAAATCCGGACGCTCTCGAAGGAGATGGGGCTCCCCACCTGGGACAAGCCCTCGTTCGCCTGCCTTGCCTCCAGATTCCCTTACGGGGAACGCATAACGCCCTCCGAGCTGAAGAAGATCGACCTTGCCGAGGAGCACCTCTTGGGGCTTGGCTTCAGGCAGGTGAGGGTGAGGGTCCACGATGGGGGCAGGCTGGCCAGGATCGAGTGCGACGAGGAGGGCTTCGGGCTTCTCTCCGACCCCTCCCTGCGGGAATCCATACACCGCAGGCTGGGCGAGATAGGCTTCACCTTCTCGGCCTTCGACCTTCTGGGCTACCGCACGGGCTCCATGAACAAGACGCTCCCCGGGGCCTGACGGCAAAAAGGCTTTCCCGGGGGGCCTCACGGCCCCCCGGGAAAGCCTTTCGCGCAAAGAGCCTTTGATTCCCATGCGCCTGCCCTAAGGCGGTGCCCCCATTGGGGGCGCCGCCGTTCCGGGCTACTCGGCCGCGTCCGGGGCCTGTGCGTCCTCGGGCTTGGGCTCGGCCTCGGGGGCCTTTATGGTAACCGACTTGATGGTGACGTCCTCCACCGGCCTGTCGGAGCCGCCGGTCTTGACGCCGCCTATGGCGTCGACTACGTCCATGCCCTTCACCACCTTCCCGAATATGGCGTGCTTGCCGTCAAGCCACGGGGTCGCGACCAGGGTTATGAAGAACTGGGATCCCCCCGTGTTGGGGCCGGCGTTGGCCATGGACAACACGCCCTTGCCCTCGTGGGTAAGGCCCTTGCCGAACTCGTCCTGGATGACGTAGCCCGGGCCCCCGGTGCCGGTGCCGGTGGGATCGCCCCCCTGGATCATGAAATCCCCTATGATCCTGTGGAAGATGGTGCCGTCATAGAACTTCTTGTTAACAAGCGTTATGAAGTTCTCGGCGGTCTTGGGGGCGAGGTCCGTATAGAGCTCCACCTCGAAGTCGCCCTTGCTGGTCTGGAAGAGGGCTATGGGACGCTTGGCCTTGGGCGCGTCTGCGGCCCCCGCCTGGGCCATGAGGGCCCTGGGGACGAAAAGCGAGAGCGCGCAGGCCGTCGCGAGGGTGATTAGCAAGGCAAATGTTGGGATGGACATGGCTTTCCTTTTCATTGGTGTCCTCGCAGTGGGACCCCCGGCTGATATTTTGGGCCCGCCCCTGCCTGGGGCGGCCATGGGAGTCCCATTCTGGCTGGGCTTTGGTGTGCGGGAGGGCATGCCGCCCGTTCCCTGGGTTTCGGCCCCGTTTGGCCTTAAAAAACCATAATCGGCCCTAATGGGCCATAATTTTCCCTAAGACGATCATGGAGGGCTGCGGGATGGCCTCAGACGCTTGCCCAAGATCCCGTTTCCGGGCGTGCGCAAGGACCATCGGCCCGTTGTATCGGCTCTGTGGAGTCCCAGGGGAGAGCCCTCGGAACATACCGTAAAACAGCGATTGGATTGCGATGGTCGGGGTGAGAGGATTTGAACCTCCGACCTACTGCTCCCAAAGCAGCCGCGCTAGCCAGACTGCGCCACACCCCGATGAGCTGAAAACTTTAGCACAATGCCTTGGGACTTTCAAGATTTTTTTGCTTTTTCCGTCAGGCCTTGCCAGGGCCAAGGGATGCCCGTGGACTTGGGGCCAAGGCCATCCCCCAAGGATGGGCAAAAGGAACGCCCCGCAAAACGGCATCAAGCGGAAACACGCGAAAACGCGTGAAAGATCCAAATGCGGCTCCCTTTGTTTGAGCCATCGGCGAAACACGCATGACGATGCGCAAGGGAAAAGGCGCAAGCAAATCTTGCACTCAATCGTCGTGGGTATGGGCTTTTATGGGATATTATCGTTTTTGCGGAAATGACAGAACATTTTACATAACCCAAAAAGAAATGTTGTCCCTTGAAGGCAATACCTAATAACAGAACCCCATGTCGATA
>JAITKK010000030.1 GCA_031278475.1 Deltaproteobacteria bacterium | reverse complement strand
CCGTGTGCGAAGCCAATTATCGACGGCCGCCTCCGGCGGCCTAATTTAACCGACCCCGCCCAATGCGGCAGGCATATTGCATGACAGGCAGAGGGGGCCCATGGCCCAAAGGCAGCTAGGTCCCCCGGGGGGATTACCTTGCAAGCCAAGGTTTGATGCCCCCTCCCATATACGCGAGACAAGCCTTGCGGCGAACCCTCTTGGCTTGTTTTGCTTTATCGCAACATGACACAAGGCGCCCGGCGAGGGCACTAACCTTAATACCAGGCCCGTCCGTAAAAATCACCTCGCCGCCATGGCCTTTACCCATAAACCCCCGACCCGGGACATAGATCCCGCCCCGGAAGGCAGCGGGGGGCCTTGGGCCCCCCGCCGCGCAGAGGCCGCAAAAGGCCATGCGCCCGGCCTATCGCAATACCCCAGGCAAGGCCCTTTTTTTAAGCCCAGGTCAAGGCCTGGGCAAGAGCCAGAACAGCGTAACGCTTTCGCCTTGCCGGGAATCCGCCACGGGCGGGCACGATCGGATCCCTTGGGTCCCCAGCTAGCAGGCACAACCAAAATATTAGCCAGGCCGGGCCATCGGACAAGGAGCCCTGGTGCCTGGCCCCACTCGGACACAAGATGAGTCTCTCAATCAAGGCGGAGCCCGGGGTGACGGGCCTCTGGCGGCCGCAGGAGCCGCACGCCCGGGACGACGGCGTGCTAGGCCTCGTCGGAAACACCCCCCTTCTCGCAATGGACAAGCTCACCGGGACATCCTCCCCGGTAAGGATATACGCGAAGGCCGAGTATCTGAACCCCTCCGGCTCGGTGAAGGACCGGGCGGCCAAGGGCATGCTCCTCGACGGTATCCGTACCGGGAGGCTCTCCCCGGATAAGACCATCATAGACGCTACCAGCGGGAACACAGGCATAGCCTACGCCATGCTGGGGGCGGCCCTCGGCTACAAGGTGCTTCTATACATCCCGGCCAACGCCAACAGGGAGAGGAAGGGCCTGATACGGGCCTACGGCGCGACCATAGTCGAGACCGACCCCCTGGAGGGCTCCGACGGCGCCTTCCTCGCGGCCCAGGCCGAGTACCAGGGGAGACCCGAGCTCTACTTCTTCCCTGACCAATACAACAACCACGTGAACCCAAGGACCCACTACGAGACCACCGGGGCGGAGATCCTGGAGCAGACGGGCGGCGGCATCACCCACTTCGTGAGCTCGCTGGGCACCAGCGGCACCTTCATGGGCACCGCGAGGAGGCTAAAGGAGTCCGACCCAAGGGTCAAGTGCGTGGCCATACAGCCGGACTCCCCCATGCACGGGATAGAGGGCACCAAGCACATGGCGTCCACCATAAGGCCCGGCATCTACCGCCCGGATCTCATCGACTCCGAGGTGCTGGTCACGACCGACGAGGCCTACAGGATAGCCCGCTACCTCGCGAGATCCATGGGCATACTCGCAGGCATAAGCTCCGGGGCCAACCTCGCCGGGGCCATAAAGCTCTCAAGGGCACTTCCCCGCGGCTCCGTGGTGGTGACCGTCCTGGGCGACAGCGGCACCCGCTACCTCTCGGACGGGGTCTTCGGGGAGGCAGGGTGAGGCTCCCCGAGGCCCTGCGGGCCGATATAGCCCGGGAGGGCGAGTCGGGCTACCCCTACGAGTGCTGCGGCCTGGTGCTGGGGAGGGAGGACCCCGAGGGCGTTCGCCTCGCGGTGTCCCTGGTAAGGACCAACAACAGCCGCGAGGGCGAGGATAGAAGAAGGCGCTTCGTCATAGAGCCCGGGGACTTCCTCAGGGCCGAGGCCGAGGCCGGCGCCTTGGGCCTGGGGGTCCTGGGCATATACCACTCCCACCCGGATCACCCGCCGATCCCATCGGCCCACGACCTGGCACACGCCCTGCCCTTCTTCTCTTACCTGATAGTGGGCGTCGAGAAGGGCGAGGCCAAGGAACTCACCTGCTGGCTCCTGCGGGCCGACCGTACCGGCTTCGACCCAGAGCCGCTAGAGCCTGTCTGAGGGCCCTTTCTCAGGGCAGCCTTTGGCCTTTGGCCTTTGGCCTTCGCCCTTTAAGCCTTCCCCTTTGTCGCCGGGGCCTCACGCCCCGCCCTGGCAGGCAGAAAGCGTTTGGGCCTCATTCAGGCGGCATCCAAGCGACATCCAGGCAGCATCCAGGCAACATCCAGGCATCATTCAGGCATCATTCGGTCTTTTGGAGGTAAACATGCCCGCAAGGCTTCTGGTCACCGCGGCCCTCAGGGGCTTCACCGACAGGAACGCGGAACTCACGCTGGAAGGGGCCACCGTAGGCGAGCTCTTGGGCTCCCTGGTCACCCGCTACCCCGACATCCGGCCGCACATATTCGACGAGGCCGGGAGCCTCAGGGCCTTCATAAACGTCTTCGTGGGGGACAGGAACATCAAGTCCACCGGCGGCCTCGGGACGCCGTTGGCCGACGGCGACACGGTCACCCTGGTCCCTGCCATCGCCGGGGGGGCGCCCGGATGCCTCTGATCCCGGACGACAGGCTGGGCGAGCTGAGCCAGGAGGAGTTCGCCCGCTATAGCCGCCATCTGCTCCTGCCCGAGGTGGGCCTGGACGGCCAGAGGCGCCTGAAGGCCGCGAAGGTGCTCATAGTGGGCACGGGGGGCCTGGGGGCCCCGCTTGCGCTCTATCTCGCGGCCGCCGGCGTGGGGACCATCGGCCTTGTGGACAACGATCTTGTCGAGATGTCCAACCTCCAGCGCCAGGTGATTTTCTCCACAAGGGACCTTAAGCGGCCGAAGGTCGCCGCGGCTGCCGACAGGCTCAAGGGCCTGAACCCGGACATCGAGATAAGGACCCACAACCTCACCCTCGGCAGCAAGAACGCCCTTGCCATAATCAAGGACTACGACGTGGTGGCTGACGGCACCGACAACTACCCCACCCGCTACCTCCTGGGGGACGCCTGCGTGTTCCTCAAAAAACCCAACGTCTACGCCTCCATCTTCCAGTTCGAGGGGCAGGCGACGGTCTTCGACGCGGAAAAGGGGCCCTGCTACCGCTGCCTCTACCCGGCGCCCCCTCCCCCGGGGCTGGTCCCCTCCTGCGGCGAGGGGGGTGTGATGGGCGTGCTCCCGGGGATCATCGGGAGCGTCCAGGCGGCCGAGGTGATAAAGCTCATCGTGGGGGGCGGGAGACCGCTCATCGGCAGGCTCTTCCTCTTCGACGCCTGGCTCATGCGGGCCATGGAGGCCCGCCTCGACAAGGACCCGGACTGCCCGGTGTGCGGAAGGAACCCAACCATCACGGAACTTGTCGACTACGAGCGCTTCTGCGGGCTAAGGGACCAATCCCCCGAGCCGATCCCCTCCATAACCGCGAGGGAGCTAAAGGCAAGGCTCGAGACAGACGACCCGCCCCAGATAATAGACATCCGCGAACCCCACGAGCAGAGCATGTTCCGCTTCAAAGGGGCCAAACCCGTGCCATTCGGGCAGCTGGTCCGCCGCATGGGCGAGTTCGACACGGCGAAGGACCTGGTCTTCATATGCAAGATAGGCCAGAGGAGCCTGTTCGCGATACGCGCCTTAAGGGACGCGGGATACCTCGGGCCCATGTACAACCTCCAGGACGGGGTGAACGCCTGGGCGGCCGAGGTGGAGCCGGGGCTTGTGGCCTACTGAGCCCGGGCGTCTCAGACGCCCGGGCGGCTTTTGCCCCCGCGTGCGTATTCTCCTTGGTTTTATGGGCTTTCCCCGAAAGAATTGCCCCATAGCCCGCTTCTTATAACGTACTTTCACGCAATTTTCCCTATTTTGTGTTCATGAATTAAATTACTCGAAATGGCCGCATTAGCCGGCATGTCTTGGATTATGCCTAAAAGCCTTGTGTCACACGCATTTGCGATAACAAGCATTCCTTGTATCGCTCCACAGAAGCGTAATTTATTTATTTTCGCGACAAATTCCTTGAAAAACGTTTTCAATTTGCTATCCTTGGAAAAGCAGGCGGATGGCCGACTTTCGGCATCAATTGCCCTGTGATTTGAAATGTTTCAATACGTAAAAAATCGCATCCAAATCGGATTTGTTACCAAAAAAATCATTTTTCCCGAACATATTCGCCTGCGAATACGCTATCGGGGCAAACATTTGGAAAGTAACGGCAAAACCCCCACGGCACCCCAAGTGCATGGTTCCTGTGCGGATCCGCTAATCGGCAAGGGCATGCGATAACGCATTGGCCATATGCCGAAAGGGATAATTTTCACAACTTTCTTATGCGCAATGATACGAAATGTCGTCAAAAGTCAGGTTACTATCGCATGACGCATGGGATTTTCGGGCGCTTGTCGCACGGTCATCGCACGGTCGTCGCACTATTATCTGATGGTTATCGCACGATTGTCTGATTATTACCGGATTATTATTATCATTCGTTCATCCCAATGTTTTTTCACTTTTAACATAATTTCGCCCAATAAGGGGATCCGTCATTCTGAAGGCCCATCGCGCACGACCCACGCAGGCAATCGGGGCATGCCTTAATTGGCGCAAGCCTAAATGGCCCAAGACTTGAGTGACGCAAGCCAAAAGCCCCTCCCTTGTGGGCGACCTGACTGGCAAGGCCTTGCGACAAAGCTTATGGCTAAGCGCATTGGGCAAGACCTTGCGCCGATGGGATCCCCTGGGCGATCGCCGAGACACGCGCAAAGGGGGATCCAACGCATGCGCCAAGGATAACAAGCAAGGAAGGGTTCCAATGGCGCCTTCCCTTACTACATAACAGGCAAAACGATCCAACGAACACAACCCAACCAACAGGGCCAGAAACCCCAAAGGACAGAGAGAGACACACATGGCAGAAAAAAACATCAACGCTTTGGCTCCCCAGACCGCTTACCAACTTGCGGACATCACGAAAACCAGGCCGCAGTTCGGGGCAATCACCCCGAGGTTCCTGACCAGGCTTCTGGAGTTCAAGCCCCTCGACGCAGGCATCTACCGCGTCAACCGCGTTGTGGAGGGTGACACCCCCTTGGACGTCTTGTGCAGCCAGGAGCCGGGGAAGGAGGAAATCCCCCAGGGCTACGTTGAGTACCAGGCCAAGCCCAGGGAGTACGTCCTGAGCTCAATCAGCACCATCATCAACGTGGACACCAAGGTCCAGGACATCTACAGCTCCCCCTACGACCAGGCGGCTGAGCAGCTGTCCTTGGGGATCGAGAGCCTCAGGGAGCGCCAGGAAAGCCAGATAATCAACAACGACGACTACGGGCTCCTCAAAAACGTCGCCCCCAAGCAGCGCATCAAGACCAGGGCCGGATCCCCCACCCCGGACGACCTTGACGAGCTCATCTCCAAGGTGTGGAAGGAGCCCTCCTTCTTTCTGGCGCACCCCAGGGCCATCGCGGCCTTCGGCCGCGAGTGCACGAGGCGGGGGGTGCCCCCCACCTACGTGAGCATCCTGGGGGCCGTCTTCATCCAGTGGCGCGGCATCCCCCTGGTCCCCACCAACAAGCTGTTCGTGGACGGCCTGCGGGAGCCCGAGGGCCCCAACGGCAAGACCAATATCCTCTTGCTCCGCACCGGCGAGACCAAGCGCGGGGTGGTCGGCCTCTACCAGGCCGGGCTCCCTGGCGAGCCGTCCCGGGGTCTCGCCGTGCGCTTCCGCGGCGTGGACGACCAGGGCGTGGCCTCCTACCTCCTCAACCTCTACTGCTCGGCGGCGGTGCTGGCCGACGACGCCCTGGCCGTGCTGGAGGACGTGGAAGTGGGTATCTACCATGAGTACAAGTAAGGGCGCGCCCTACGCCGACCCCTGGGACCACGGGCTCCCAGGGCTCGCGGGGCTGGCCTTGGAAGCGCCCCCGGACGCAGGGATCGGGCCCATCCCCCCGAGCCTGGGGGCGCCCCCGTGGCTGGCCCCGCCGCCCGGGCCCCCGCCAACTGCGTTGGCGCCCCCGCCCGGCCCCCCGAAGGGGGTACCGGGCCACCCGGTGTCTGGGCACGGGCCCGGGAACCCCGCCGCGATACCCGGGGCGGGGCAGGCTATCGCACCTGACAGCCCGGTCCCGGCCCCGTCCGTGACACCCGGGGCCCATATGCCGCTCGCCGAGGCCTATGTCGCGGGCCTTGGGCCCGCAAGGGCCCAGGAGGCCGCCGCCCACCCAGACCAGGGCATGGGGCCCGTCCCGGCGGCCCTGGACGACGCGGTGTGGGCCTGCCAGTTGCCTGGCGTTGGCCACGGCCCGGAAAACCCCGTGGCGGAACCAGGGTGGCTTGCCCTCCAGGCGGCCACGGCCCCTGGGGACGGCTACCCATGGCTTTCAAGCCATTTATCCTCCCTCGCGTCCGCAACACGGCCCCAGGAGGGCGCCCCCGCGCTCCCAGGGATGTCCGAGGCGCCCGAACTTGACCCCACGGGGATAAGCACGGCGGCGCTCCTGCAGCCCCTTCTGCCGCTCCTGGGGGTAGGGCCTGGGCTTTCCGGGAGCCCCTCCGGGGAGGCACAGAAGGCATCCTACAGCCCGAGCCTCGCCCAGGAGCCGGGGGCCATTCCGCCTTACCAGGCTGGTGTGCCTTCCGGGGACCCGCTCCAAGGTCCCTGCACGGCGGCCGGCATGGAGGGCCTTGCCCTTGGGGATCTTCCGGGCATAGGGCCCATACCGGACGCAAGCGAACCCCAAGGCCTTGGGTTCCTGGTGCCCGGGGCGGACGGCCGGCCCGCCGGGCCGGGGCCCGGCGGGCCGATCCTGGTGCAGGAGCCCTCGGCCCCCGGCGCGTTCGAAATCCCAGGAATCCCCGGGATCCCGGCGATAGGCTACCCTGAGCTGGAGGGCTATCTCGCGGGGCTCGCTGGGATCGCTGGCGCGCCCGCGGCTTTGCCGGAAGCCCCGGCCGCCCAGGCGGCCCCGCCGGGGGCCCCGCCCGAGGCGGGGGCCGCCTCCCACAGCCCGTCGCTCGAGCAGGAGCCCGGGGGCCTCGTACCGGCAAAGCCTCCGGAAGGCGCCGGGAAGAGGCATTGGGCCGAAGGCCCCCTCCCCTACGTGGGGGCGGTGCCCGTCACCAAGGCGAGGGCGGATTTCCCGATACTTTCCGAGAAGGTTGAAAACGGCAGGGAGGTGGTCTGGTTCGACAACGCGGCCACCACCCAGAAGCCCAGGCAGGTGATAGAGAGGCTCGCGTACTTCTACGAGCACGAGAACTCCAACGTGCACAGGGGGGCCCACGCGCTCGCGGCCAGGGCCACCGACGCCTACGAGGCCGCGAGGGAGAGGGTGGCCCGCTACCTCGGGGCCAAGGGCAGGGACAACATCGTCTTCGTCCGCGGAACGACCGAGGCCATAAACCTAGTCGCCCACTCCTACGTGCTCCCTAGGCTTTCCCCAGGCGACGAGATCATAATCACCGGCCTTGAGCACCACGCCAACGTGGTCCCCTGGCAGGTGGTCGCGGCCAAGAGCGGGGCGCTCCTAAAGGTCGCGCCCATTGACTCCAAGGGCCAGCTGATACCCGAGGCCTACCTGTCGCTGTTCGGGCCCAGGACCCGCTTCGTGTCGGTCACCCATGTGTCCAACGCCCTGGGCACGGTCAACCCCGTAGCCTCACTGGTGGCGGCCGCGCACGCCCATGGGGTGCCCATCCTCATAGACGGGGCCCAGTCCGTCTCCCACATCCCGGTGAACGTGACCGCGCTGGGGGCGGACTTCTTCGTCTTCTCAGGCCACAAGATCTACGGGCCCACGGGGATAGGGGCCCTCTACGGCACGGACGAGGCCCTCCAGGACGCGGAGCCCTACCAGGTGGGCGGCAACATGATAGCCGACGTGACCTACGGGAAGACCGTCTACCACGGTCCCCCGCAGAAGTTCGAGGCGGGGACGGGGAACATAGCCGACGCCGTGGGGCTAGGCGCCGCGCTCGACTACGTCTCCGACCTGGGGCTCCACAACATCGAGGCCTACGAGAGCGCAATCCTCGACTACGCCACAACGCTTGTGTCCAAGCTCCCGCGGGTGAGGATCATAGGGACAGCCGCCCACAAGGCAAGTGTCCTCTCCTTCGTGGTGGAGGGCCTGGACACCCTGGAGGTGGGCGCGAGGCTCAGCTCGGCAGGCATCGCCGTAAGGGCCGGGCACCACTGCTCCCAGCCGACCGTCCGCCACTTCGGCCTTGAGGGCACCGTCAGGGCCTCCCTCGCGTTCTACAACACGGCCGAGGAGGTGGAGTACTTCCACTCCGTATTGAAGGGGATAGCCAGCTAGCCGCAGGGCCAAAGGCGATCCCCCAAGGCGCCCGAAGGCGCGAAAAAGCAAAGGCGCGGAAAGGCAAAGGCGCGTGGAGGCGCCCGGGGCCCCTATGGGGCCCCGGGCGCCTTACCTCCTGGGAGTCCAAGGGCTTACGGCGCCCAAAGGCACGGAAGACTCAGCACGGCTATGCGCATGGCTAGACGCCGGATGGGCGGACGGCCTGAACGAAGCAACGGCCTTAAGGCCCAAAAGGGGGAAGAC
This sequence comes from Deltaproteobacteria bacterium, assembly GCA_031278475.1. Lineage (GTDB taxonomy): Bacteria > Desulfobacterota > Desulfarculia > Adiutricales > Adiutricaceae > JAISMF01. Next base: position 942 of record JAITKK010000030.1, on the reverse strand, counting down.
ATGACTTCCGACGACAGCGGGGTCAAGAAGCTGGTCGCGGCCTACATGGCGAGCTACCAGAAGACGCCCGAGATAAACAAGCTGGAAGGGGCCGACCAGATAGACAGGGACGCCATACTCGGGGTCCTGGAGAGGCTGCGCGGGCTCATATTCGCGGGGTTCTTCTCGCCCAAGCCATTGAAGGGCGACTACGTGGAGTACTACATAGGCGAGCTGCTCGAAAACGTGACCGACGTTTTGAGGAGGCAGATAAAGAGGGCCCTGCTGCACTTCCCCAACCCACCCAGGGACCCGGCAAGGGAGTCCGCCTCCATAACCCAGCGATTCCTGGAGAGGGTGCCGGATCTAAGGGATCTGCTGGCGACCGACGTGGACGCCTCCTTCGAGGGGGACCCCGCCGCCTTCAACAAGGACGAGATAATACTCTCGTACCCGGGGATCTACGCCATAACGGTCAACAGGCTGGCCCACGAGCTCTACCTCTTGAACGTGCCGCTCATACCCCGCATGATGACGGAGCACGCCCACGGGCTCACGGGCATAGACATCCACCCCGGGGCCTCCATCGGGCACCACATATTCATAGACCACGGGACAGGGATAGTCATCGGCGAGACCACCGTCATAGGGAACCACGTGAAGATCTACCAGGGCGTGACCCTGGGGGCCCTGTCCACCAGGGGCGGGAGGCTGTTGGACGGGGTCAAGAGGCACCCGACCATAGAGGATCACGTGACCATATACTCCGGGGCCTCCATCCTGGGGGGCGCCACCATAATAGGAGAGGGAGTCGTCATAGGCTCCAACGCCTTCATCACCAGGAGCATCCCTGAGAGGACCCGGGTAAGCGTCAAGAACACGGACCTCAGGCTGATGAGCGAGAAGAAGGAGCCCACCTCCGACACCCTCCAGGAAGAGTTCTGGGACTACGTGATCTGAGCC
>JAITKK010000214.1 GCA_031278475.1 Deltaproteobacteria bacterium | reverse complement strand
CGGTCCCTGGGGGAGGGCAGGTGGGACAAGACCTGGTCCAGCACGTAGTCTAGCCCTATCTGCTTCAAGGGGCTCGCCGGCATCACCGGGGCAATCTTCGCCCCCCTTACGGCTGCCTTTAGGGCAAGGGAGAGCTCGTCGGGGCTTATCTCGTTGCCCTCCAGGTATTTTTCTATCAAGGCGTCGTCTGTCTCGCTTATGGCCTCGACAAGCTTCTCCCGCCATTCGGAGACCAGGGGGGCCATCTCGGGCGGCACCGGGGCCTCCGTCGCCTTCCCGGAGGCGTCATATACGTAGGCCTTCCCGGCCAGGAGATCCACCAGGCCCTTGAACCCATCCTCCGCCCCGATGGGGAGCGCGACTGGCACCGGCTTGGGGCTCGCGAGGCTGTCGGTGACGCTTTCCAGGGCCTTCAGGAAGTCCGCGCGCTCCCGGTCCATCTTGTTGATGACCACAAGCCTGGGGAGCCCCAGGGAGTCGGCGAAGGACCAGCCCTTCTCCGTCGAGACCTTAACCATGTCCACCGAGTCCACCAGCACCAGGGCCGAGTCCACGCCCTGGAGCACCGTCCTTGTGTCGTTCAGGAAGTTCTCGGATCCAGGTGTGTCCGCGAACGTCACCTGGCACCCCTTCCAGGGGAATCCGTGGAAGGAGGTGGACAGGGTGCCCTTGCGCTTTATCTCCTCCGGCTCGAAGTCCAGGGTGCTGGTGCCGTCGGCGACGCTACCGAGCCTGCTGCTGACCTTGGTCATGAACAAAAAGGCCTCGGCCATGCTGGTCTTGCCCGCTCCGCCGTGGGATATCAATGCGATGGTTCTCTGCTTGCTGGGGTCGCTCATAGGGCTCCTTGGCGCCAAATGGGCCCCGCGCCTCTGGCGCGGGGCCCTGGGGGGCGCCACATCCTTAAGCTGGTGGGGATTGCCGCGCCGCGGCCTTTGGAAGTCGGGGCCCGGGCGGGGCCCCGGGCCCGGAAGGGCGGCGGGGTGGCTGATTGAAGGCGTTCAGAGGGCTAAAGCAAGTGGATTATAGCGCGTTTCCGGAATCATGTAAACCGGCGGGAAGAAGGCCGGGACAAGGCGGGCCGCCCATGCGGCCCTGACTTGCGGCCAAAACAGCGGCATTTTGGGGTGGAGGGAAGGGGATGGAAGGGAAGGGAAGGGAAGGGGATGGAAGGGATGGAAGGGAAGGGAAGGGAAGGGAAGGGAAGGGATGGGAAGGGATGGGAAGGGATGGGATGGGATGGGAAGGGGATGGGACGGGGGAGATGCGCCCATTGGCCCGGTGCCAGGATTAGGGTGTCCTGGCATGGCCGTGAAAAAGGCGCCGCGCCATGGGGGCGCGGCGCCTTGGTCGGATCATGTCGGGGCAAGCGGCGGGCCGCGCCCCAATCCTAGGGCTGCGGTGCCAGAGCAAGGGCGGGGACGCTTGGGACCGGGAGCCTGAAGCCGGATAGCCCGGTTCCTGGCGTTGGCTGCACGAGCTCGAGAAGGCCCGGGGTCCTAAGAAGCTCGCCCAGGAAGCGCTGGTTCAGGGTGTGCCCGGTCCTTACTATGGTGAAGTGGCCCTGTATGGGGGCCTGGGCGAGGGCCATGTCGCCCATGAAGTCCAGTATCTTATGGCGGGCGCACTCGTCCGGGAACCTCAGGCCCTCGGGGTTAAGGACCTTGCCGTTCTCGCCAATTACCACCGCGTTGTCGAGGCCGCCCCCGAGGGCGAGCCCCTCCCTCTGCATGGCCTCCACGTCCCTTTCCAGGCAGAATGTGCGGGCCGGGCAGATCTCGGATACGAAGGCCGAGCGGGTGAAGGAGAAATGCCTTGTCTGCGACTCTATGTAGCCGGGGAACTCTATTGTCGCGTCAATGGTGAGCCCGTTGGCCGGCCTTGCCTCCACGATCCTGTCGCCATCCTCCACCCTGTGGGCCTTCCTGACCCTGTAGTGGGCCCTGGGGGCCTGCAGGGTGGACACCCCTGCCTTCCTCAGGACGCTGGCCCAAACCTGCGCGCTGCCGTCCAGTATGGGGAGTTCCGGTCCCCTGACCTCGACCTTGAGGTTGGACACGCCAAGGCCCCAGAGGGCCGCGAGCAGGTGCTCAAGGGTGCTGACCGACTCGCCAGGCCTTCCTATGGTGGTGGCGAGCCTGGTGGAGCTCACGTTGTCCGAGGAGGCCAGGACCGGGGAGGCCCCGGGGATGTCCGTCCTCTGGAACCAGATGCCAGAGCCCGCCTCAAGCGGCATGAGCGTTACGTCCACCGGCTTGCCCGAGTGGAGGCCTATGCCGCTTATCTGGAGCTTCTTGCTGAGAGTTTTCTGGTGACGGTCCATGGCCTGGTCCTTTCATGGCTGCGGCCGGGGCTGGCCCCGGCCAATGACGAGGCCTGACATGCAATTAGCTTGCCAGCCACCTCCAGGCCAAGGGGTGGCGCCAGGCCTCGCCCCTGGTGCCGCCGCTTGCGGGAAAAGGCGCCCTTGGGGCCGCCCTCCGGGTGTGGCCGGTTTTCATTTGTTGATTTTACGCAACGCCAAAAGAGGGGCCCCTGCCACATGAAAACGTTTTTTTGACAAGCCTCAAGGAAGCCGCCCGCCCCGGGGCCGACGGGCGGCCGCCCGCCCTGGGGCCCAAAGGGCCCGGACGCAGGCGGGAAGGGCTTAAAAAAAGGCCCGAATATTGCTATAATCACGGGAGGCGGGCCCCTTGGGCGCCCCCTTTGGGGGGCGCCCAGGGGCCCGGACAGCCGGAAAGGAGGGAAGTCACCCATGACGCACACAAGGAAAGGGCCCGTAGCCCTCCCGGCCTCGCCGGTTGGCGGGGTAACGGCCTTTTGCGCCGCCATGCTCCTGGCCCTGCTTCTGGCCCTGGCGCTCCCGCAGGGCTCCTTTGCCCAGGACAACGACGGCTCCGTGACGCTGGGCTCCGGGCGCGACCGCAAACACCCTGGCAACCGCCCCGGCAACCGCCCTGGCAACGACAATGCCAACAAAAAGGACGACGGGTCTGTCTACCTTGGCGACGGCAGGCCCGATCGTCGGGGCAGGGGCAGGCATCGCGACAGGTCCCCCTTCCACGACTACAGGGGCTATAGAGACGGGTGGGGCGGCCACGGCCGCAGGGGCGACCGGAACCCATGGCTCTGGAACCGCCCGGGCCTGGGCTCGCCCAAGTACTACAGCAGGCATGACACGAGGACCTGGCCCCAGGCCTCCATCAACTTCACATGGGGCCTCTACGGCCAGTACAGCCGCTGGCGCGACAACCCGGGCCGTGGCTATTCCGACTCAAGGATCGGGGCCCTGTTCTCCTACGTGGACCAGAACGTGGCCATAAGGCTCTCCGCAAGGTCCAACCCCACGCCCAAGCAGATCGAGTACGAGACCCTGGTGCTCATCAACGACTACGTCAACCAGAACGTGGAGACCATAGCCGTGAGCACCGACGGCAGCTACTACGTGATGTTCCGCTCTGTCAAGGAAGGGGAGGGCGACTGGGTGCCCACGGAAGTGACCGAGGCCGAGGTGGAGAAGGCCGCCAGGGACTCCGACCAGTACGGCGGTGTGAACTAGGGCCTTTCCGGCCTTATTCTTCTTCCCGATCGGCATCCTTCGGCCTGCTGATTGGGCATGTTGGGGCCTGTTGATGATTTTCGGGGCCTTATGGGGCCTGTTGGGATCCCCGCTTGCCCTTTCAGGGCATCGCGGGCGATCTTCCGCCCTTGGGCCTTGCGCGTTAATTTATTAAAGGCACCATATGTTGTAATTGGTGCCGATTCTTTATCATTTGGCCTTTTTTCGCCGAAAAGATACTTGGCGGGAAGCGGCCGCAACCGCCGCGCCCCATGGCGCGGCCCACGGGGTGTTACGGATGCCGCTCACCGACTTCAAGCCGCTAGTTAAGGACCTAAACGACAGGGTGGACGCCCTCAGGGGGCATCTTTGACCTCGCGGCGCTGAAGGGCAGGGCATCCGAGCTGGACAGGCTCATGAGCGAGCCCGGGATCTGGGGCAACCCCCAGGAGGCCCAGGCGTTGGGCCAGGAGCGGACCCGCCTTGAGGGCAAGCTCTCCGACTGGGAGAGGCTGGAGACCGGGGCGGGTGACATAAGCCTGCTACTCGACATGGCCATGGAGGAGGAAGACGAGAGCCAGGCCCCCGACCTGGAGCGGCGGGTAGCCGACTTCACCAAGGAGCTAGACCTTTACGAGGCGAGGCGGATACTCTCCGGGCCCATGGACCTCAACAACGCCATAATGGACATCCACTCCGGCGCGGGCGGCACCGAGGCCCAGGACTGGACCAACATGCTGCTCAGGATGTACCTGCGCTACGCCGACCGCAACAACTTCAAGACCCAGCTGGTTGACAAGCTGGACGGCGACGAGGCCGGGCTCAAGAGCGTGACCCTGACCATATCCGGGCCCTACGCCTACGGGCTGCTCTCGACTGAGGCGGGGATACACCGGCTGGTGAGGATATCCCCCTTCGACTCCCAGAGCCGCAGGCACACCTCCTTCGCATCCGTCTTCGTGACCCCAGAGGTCAACGACGACATAGTCATAGAGATAAACGACAGGGACCTGAGGATAGACACCTTCAGGGCCTCCGGGGCCGGCGGCCAGCACGTCAACAAGACCAGCTCCGCCATACGCATCACCCACCTGCCCACAGGCATCGTGGTCCAGTGCCAGGACGAGAAGAGCCAGCACCGGAACAAGGACCTCGCCATGAAGGTGCTCAGGGCCCGCCTCTACAAGCTGGAGGAGGAGAAGAAGGCCAAGGAGATCAGGGAGATGCACGAGAGCAAGAAGGACATCGCCTGGGGCAGCCAGATCCGCTCCTACACCCTGCAGCCCTACCGCCTGGTGAAGGACCACCGCACCGCCCACGAGAGCGGGAACGTGGACGCGGTCTTGGACGGCGACCTGGGCGACTTCATAAAGTCCACCCTCCTCTGGAGGGCCGAGGGCTAGGCCCCGGGCCAAAGGCCCGGGGCGCGGCCCCCGGCCTTCCGGTCGCGACGATCCCCAACACCGCGGCGCGGCGCGCCGCAACGGAGCCCACCACAGATGAGGTCTTGGCTGCCATTCCTGGTCCGCGAGCTCGAAGCCGGGCGGGAGCCCGTCCTGGCCCAGACCCTGAACGGCGAGAGCAGGGCCGCGATCCTTGATCCAGGCGGCGCGGTCCTCGCGGGCGACTGGCGTGGTTCCGGCATGTTCCGCGGCGCCAAGGGCCTCATAGGCGAGATGGTCCCCGCAAAGCCCCTCATAGCCGTCTCCGCCGAGAAGAAGCGCTTCCTTCTGGAAAAGCAGGCCGGCAAGTGGGCCCTAGGCTTCTGGGGCGAGGCCCTGGAAGGCCAGGAGAGGGCCTGGGCGGCCTGGCTTCTAACCATAGCCAGGAGCTCCGGGAAGAACCTCAAGGTAACGAGGCACGTGTTGTCAGCCCTTGGGCCCTGGACGACACCCAGGCTCCCCAGGACGGAGGATGACTGGTCGCTGCTTCCCCTGAACGCGGGTCTGGGAAGGTTCTTCGTCTTCGGCGACGACGACCTTGCGCTCGAGAGCGCCGCCCTTGGCGGCAGGATAGGGCTGAAAGCCACGCTTGTAACCCTTAAGCCCAAGGCCCCCGAGGCGGACTCCTTCCGCAGCGTGGGCGACTTCGACGTGGTCGCCCTCGACAGGTGGCAGGATCTCACCCCGGAAAGGCTGGGCTCCCTGGGGCTGAGGACCGGCGTCTACGTCCTGGTCACCACCAAGGACAGCCAGGCCTTCCTCTCAGAGCTGGAGAGGATCCAAGTGGGCTGGCTGGGACTCGCGGGCGCGGCGGCCCCCCATGGAAACGAGCCAGGCCTGTTCCCAGCCGCCCTCACCCCCGCCCAGAAGGCGGTGGGGCTAATCACTCAGATGCTGGAATGAGCGAATAGGCACCTTACGCCCAAGAAAGACAGCATCCCGTTTGAATGACTGCTTGTTTGCCCACCCGTCCGTCCCCACCATTGTGTTATCCCCACCATCCTAGCCAACTCATAATTGAAAAGCCTAGCCTGAGGTTGCCAAATGGCAAATTGTAAGACTATATAGTTAAATTAGTGATAATATAATAATGATATTTAATTAAAGATAAAATTTAAACTTGAGTAATTAATAGATGAATTATATAAGATATAAATATATATAATATGTTAATATCTAAGTAAATAAAAAAAATATAATAAATAAAGACTAAAAATGACTAATAATAGGAAAAAGTATATAAATATAAATAAAAGTAATATAAAATATAGATATAAAATATAAAAATTAGTATATATGCTGAATTAAATAAAAATTAGCAAACCATCAGGTAATATTT
>JAITKK010000213.1 GCA_031278475.1 Deltaproteobacteria bacterium | reverse complement strand
CAATGTGCGGCTCGTGCCACCAAATGACCATATATGTTGGGCACCTGGGCCTACGCCCCTTGGGTTGCCACGTGCCACCAAAGGACAAAAAATGATGGGCCCTTGGGCTTACGCCCCTTGGGTTGCCACGTGCCACCAAAGGACAAAAATGATGCGTCCTTGGGCTTCCGCCCCTTGGGTTGCCACGTGCCACCAAAGCACAAAAAATGATAGGCCCCTTGCTGTGCTACGTGGCACATAGGAGTGAGTTAATGTCAACTTTGAAAACGTCACCGGGGTCATGCCCTTGTCGATAAGAATCTAGATATATGATCAGAGGGCATAAGGGTTCAGCTTCTCTTATTCATCGACATCGGCGTACAGGATGAAGGAAAAACCCCGTTTCTTTTTGTCTTCTCTCATTTTGTCTGTTATATGATATGTATTGTTGGTAGATTTTCCCCTTTTGCGAGTCGTACAAGCATCCGAGTCGGATGGATTCTGGGCTTGTAGACCTTTATTTTGTTGGAAACCTACAGTTTTCCAAGGCAGGGTTACTATAGGTACCATATCGTTTCAAATGTTATTTTATGGTAAATGTTTGTTTTACCCGGGGTAGCCCCCCGCAAGGGGGGCCACCAGTCGCAGGGAGGGCTCCCGTCAGGGGGCCACCAGTCGCAGGGAGGGCTACCATCAGGGGGGCACCAGTCGCAGGGGGGGCCCCGTCAGGGGGCCAGGAGCGCCCCAAAGGTAAACTTTCATGATTCTGTTGGCGAAATGCTCTAGACCTATCATAAGGGTTTTATGACATGATAAAGTAATAGTTGCTCTTCTTACGGCGGAGATAGAAACCAATGGCGTTTTTTGCATTCATGAAATTAGGAATTGAAAAAAACTTAAATTACTTATTTTATCTGCTAAAGAGGCACATTTACTCTGTTTTTATATTTTTCAGGTTATCAATTCTATTTTGTGGCATAGGTACAGTAATGTTATTTTCCGCACAAGGCCACGGGATGCCCTTTAAGGATAGCGTTGCCACAGGATAGGCTAGGCCCAAAAGATGCCTAACTGCGAGGTTCTGGATATCTTTGGCATATGTTGGGTCATTGACCATCAAAGAGGGTAAAAACGGAGCTATGTGGTAGGAACTGAAAGGAAAAGAGGCTCGAAAACTGTCAATATAATGCTATAATGCCCAAATCCCGTTGAGGTGACGCATGGCGCGGCAAGGCTTTGTGCCTCGGGGATTCGTTCCCCCCAAGGGTGGGGGGTAGGGCAGCAGTCATCGTGACTTCACGGCTCAGGCGCCGCCAAGCGACGAAGTCGCTCTTTCGAGGTTAGAAGTGGTAATAAGCAATAAAATCAAGACCGCCATCCAGAATGGTTCAATGGTGCGCCTTATGTTCGAGGATGGCATCAAGCTCAAGATCCAGTACGGGAAGGATGCGGTCTTCGATTATTCCTTGGGCAACCCCGATCTGCCCCCGCCGCTTGCCTTCAAGGCCGCGCTCGAGGAGGTAGCGGCCGAGGACAAACCCGGGGCCCACGGCTATATGCCCAATGCCGGGTTGCAAGAGACCCGGTCGGAGATTGCCAAGTACCTCACCGAGACCCACTGGGAGGAGCTGGGCGCGATATTTGACGTGGATCATGTGATCATGACCGTGGGAGCCGCAGGCGGGCTCAACTGCGTTATGAAGGCCATCCTCGACCCCGGTGACGAGGTGCTGGTCTTGGCACCCTACTTCATGGAGTATTTTTATTACGTGGACAACCATGGAGGGGCGCTCAAGGTGGTGGAGACGGACTCGGGCTTCAGGCCGGTGCCCGGGCGTATCTGGGATGCCATTGGCAAGAAGACCAAGGCCTTGCTGATAAACACCCCCAACAACCCCACCGGGGCGGTCTACGGGCCGGGCGAGCTCAGGGAGATAGGCGAGGTGCTCTCCCAGGCATCGAATAGATTCAAGCGGGACATAGTGCTTGTCTCGGACGAGCCCTACAGGAAGATTACCTTCAAGGGCATTAAGGCTCCCTCGGTGTTGGCCGCCTACGACAGGTCGGTGATGGTCACCTCCTTTTCCAAGGATCTCTCGATCCCTGGGGAGAGGCTGGGCTATGTGGCCATCAACCCGCGCATGGCTGGCGCAGGCGATCTCTCCTCTGCGGTCACGCTCGCAAACCGGATCTTAGGGAGCGTGAACGCCCCGGCCCTCATCCAGAGGGTGGTAAAAAATTTGCTTCGCGAAGAGGCGGATCTTGGGATGTACGAGGAACGCTCGGTTTTCCTGGCCGGCGAGCTAAGGAAGCTGGGCTACGAGGTGAGCGAGCCGGAAGGCGCATTCTACCTCTTCCCCAAGAGCCCCATACCCGACGATCTGGTCTTCGCGTCCCTTCTGAGGGAGGAGAACATCCTCGCCGTCCCGGGCGAGGGTTTTGGGAGGCCGGGCCATTTCAGGCTGAGCCTGTGCCTGGACAAGCCGATGATCCAAAGGTCATTGCAGGGCTTCTCCAGGGCCTTGGAAAAGGCGAGGCATTCCTTCGACGGTGAAGGCCAATAGGGATTTATTGGCGATTTGTAAAAGACCAGGAGACACGATGAGAAGCGACCAAATGAAGGCGGGGGTGACCAGGCTCCCGCACCGCTCGCTGTTCAAGGCGGCGGGCCTTACCGACTGGGAGCTCGAAAGACCGATCATAGGCATAGTCAACTCACAGAACGACGTTATTCCGGGCCACATACACCTCGACAGCGTCTGCGAGGCGGTAAAGCACGGGGTGCTGGCCCACGGCGGCACCCCCCTGGCCTTCCCGGCCATAGGGGTATGCGACGGCATCGCCATGGGCCACGACGGGATGCGCTATTCGCTGGCAAGCCGGGAGCATATAGCCGACTCCGTTGAGATCATGGCCATGGCGCACCCATTCGACGCCCTGGTCTTCATACCCAACTGCGATAAAATCGTCCCGGGCATGATAATGGCCGCCCTTAGGCTCAACATCCCCTCGGTGTTCGTGAGCGGCGGACCCATGCTTCCAAACATCGTGAGGGGCAAGAAGCTGACCCTGTCGAGCGTCTTCGAGGCCGTGGGCGGGCACGCCGCCGGGAAGGTGGGCGACAGCGAGCTAAAGGAGGTGGAGGACAAGGCCTGCCCGGGCTGCGGGTCGTGTGCCGGCATGTTCACGGCCAACTCCATGAACTGCATGACCGAGGCCGTGGGCCTGGGGCTGCCAGGAAACGGCACCATACCTGCGGTCCACGGGGCGAGGATCAGGCTTGCCAAGGATGCCGGGAGGGCGGTCATGCTCCTTTTGGAGAAGGGCATACGGCCACGGGACATCGTGACCGACGACTCGCTGAAAAACGCCCTTGCAGCCGACATGGCCCTGGGTTGCTCCTCCAACACGGTGCTCCATTTGCTGGCCATTGCCCACGAGGCTGGAATTTCGCTCGATCTCTCCCTCATAAACGAGATAAGCGGCAAGACCCCGCACCTTGTGAAACTGTCGCCGGCCGGGGACAGCGCGCTTACCGACCTCGACCAGGCGGGCGGGGTACCGGCCGTCCTCAAGGAGCTTGAGGGCCTGGGCCTCTTGAACACATCCTGCATCACGGCCACGGGAAGGACGCTGGGAGAGAACCTCAAGGGGGTCACGAACCAAGACCCCAACATTATAAGAGACCCGGGGCGCGCCTACTCCAAGGACGGGGGGCTTGCCATACTCTGGGGGAACCTCGCCCCTTTGGGGGCGGTGGTGAAAAGGGGGGCCGTGCTCCCCGAGATGATGACCCACTCGGGCCCCGCCAGGGTGTTCGACAGGGAGGAGGACTGCACCGAGGCCCTGCTCGCCAAGAGGATAAACCCGGGGGATGTCCTTGTCATCCGCTACGAGGGACCCAAAGGGGGCCCTGGCATGCGGGAGATGCTCACCCCCACAGCCACCTTGGCAGGGCTTGGCCTTGACAGCTCGGTAGCCCTCATAACGGACGGCCGCTTCTCCGGGGCCTCCCGCGGGGCCTCCATCGGGCACGTCTCCCCCGAGGCCGCATCCGGCGGCCTCATCGGGCTAGTCCAGGAGGGGGACACCATCTCCATAGACATCCCCAACCACAAGCTTGAACTCTTGGTTGGCGAGGCCGAGCTGGAACGGCGCAAGGCATCCTTCAGGCCTGTCGAGAAGCCCGTCCCCAGGGGAGGCTACCTGGAACGCTACCGCAGGATGGTGGGATCCGCCAACACCGGGGCGATATTCGGCTGAAAGCATTGGGACCCCTGATGGCAATGGCCCCCGCCCCGGGAAAGCCCTGAGGCGGGGGCCTTTTTCTTATCGCATAGCCACAAGATTTAGAAAGGTAATTCAAAATGTAAATAATGGAGCTGACCAAACCCGTCCCAAAGTCGCGGGAGGCATGAGAGGCCAGGTATATATAGGCCTGCGGCAGGCCCATATATACCTGGCTTAATTGACAGCCTGCTGTTTTCCGGGTATAGATGTGAGGTACTGGCAGAGGTTTGGGCCTACCTTTCCTGCTCGCGAATGACGCGGAGCCCAGGGGAAAAGTCGGCTGGCGAGGCAACAAGTCCTCCAAATATGGAATGACCGTTAGAATTATGCCCAGAATATGGTTTTGGGGCTATGGCCAGCAATGGCGCATGGGTTAGGGATTCAGACGATGGCCAACGCCGATTTCAGATTCGGCCTTCATTTCGCAAGCCTCCCGAAGCTTGGGATCAGGGTTGTGTCCTTTTCAGGGAATGCGGCCCTTAACTCCCTTTACTCCTTCGAGATAACGGCGCTCGCAACAACCTCCGGGCTGAACTCCGCGAAAAGGGATGACATCCTTTCCTCCCCCGTCACCCTCACCGTCTCGGACGCCTCGAGGCATGACAAGACCCGGAAAGGCAAGCCCCAGGCCTTTGACGCCAGGTGGCACGGCATAGTGACCGGGCTTAAGGTGGGCGGCCAGGTGGGGGACGCGACCTTCCTTACCATACGGATGGGCCCATCGCTTGAGGCATTGTCCGGGCAAGTCCAGAACCGCATACACCTTGACTCCGACACGGTTGCGATTGTCAAGGACAGCCTTGTCTTCGGCGGGCACCCGGAAGAGGCCCTGTCGCTGAGGCTGGACAGGGGGTCCTACCCCAAGAGGGAGTTCGTCTTCCAGCGCGAGGAGGACATGCTGTCCTTCGTCTTCCGGCAGCTGGAGAGGGAGGGCATCGCCCTGTGGCACGACCAGAGCGGCGACCAGGAGGAGTTGGTGCTGTCGGACTCCATGCAGTCCTTCCAGACCCTGCTCCTGGGGGACTCCGGGTTAAAGCTCGCCCATGCGGGGGTATCCGGGCTCAGCCCAACGGCTGGCGACCCATTGCTGTACGGGGCCGGCTCCGAGTCAAGCGTGCCCCCCAAATCCCTCAGGCTGAGGGACTACAACTGGGTCAACCCCTACCTGCCGCTGGATTTTCTCTCGAAGGTGGCGGAGCACGGCAGGGGGGAGCTTTACCTCTACGGCGAGGGTTTCGACAGCGAATCGGAAGGGAAAAGGCTCGCCTCGATAATCAGGGAGGGGCTGCTCTGCCACAGCGAGCTGTTCCGCGCCCACGCGACCATCCCCGGGCTCATGCCGGGCATGCTTTTCTCCCTGACAGGAAGGGAGTCCGAGGGTTTCGACGGGGATTTCCTCGTGCTCTCAGCGACCTACGAGGGGAGGGCCGCCTCGGTATCCGGGCTCGGCGCGGAGGGGAAGGCATCGGGGCTCTCGGAAGACGGGGCCCAGGGAGGGGCCCCGGGGCTCACGGTCGCCTTAAGCTACCTGAGGCAGGAAACGCCCTACAGGCCCCAGAGACGGGTGCCCAAGCCCAGCGTCACCGGGGTGGTGACCGCGTGGATAGACGGCTCGGGGGGGAGCGGCAAACCCGAGTTGGACGGCTTCGGCCGTTACAAGGCGCTCCTTCCCCTGGACGCCTCCGGCAGGGGCTCGGGCAAGGCCTCCTGCTGGCTCAGGCAGGCCCAGCCCTCGGTGGGCGTGGGCCTGGGCCAGAGCTTCCCGCTCACGCCTGGGACCGAGGTGCTGCTCTCCTTCGTGGACGGGAACCCCGACAGGCCCCTGATACAGGGGGCGATCCCCAACGGGGAGACCGGGAGCATGGTAAACGATCAGTACGCATCCCAAGCGGGCATTGGCACCAGGGGGGGGAGCGGCCTCGCGTTCACGGAGAGCGCCCAACAACAGGGGCTGGCCTTGGGCAGCGGCTCAGGCAGGGGCATGGTCACCTTGTCATCCCACTCGCCTACCACGGCCATGGTGTCCTCTGACACCAATGTCACCCTCTGCACCACGGAAAGCAAGCTGGCGGGCTTCACCTCAGGCGTGATAACCGGCATGGAGCACAGCATATGCGCCTCCGCGGACGGTATTGCCACTGTCTACGCCTTACTCTCGGTTATCAAGGATGCGGCAGAGCAGGGGAGCAAACTGGCTGAGACGCTTGAGCCGGTGCCAGGCAAAGGCGTAAGCGAAACAACCCAAAAAAGATCCGCTGGAGCCAGTACCATTGCGCAGAGAGCCTTCGGCTTGATTTCCCAGAATATAGGAGGCGTCTACAAGATCATTTTAGACATAATGAACTTCGCAAAAAAAGCAGATCCATCCGAACTCAGGAAGCATGCGAATCAAGTCACCTTATCTGCTGACGACAAAGGGGCCAAGGCCATATTCAGGGCGAAGATAAGCCCGGAGAATAAACATATCCAAACTCTTTCATTGATATCCTATCTCAACAATGTCTTAGGCATGGCTGGGGGGATAGCAAAGACTGTCGTAAACATTCAGGATGCGGTAGACAACAAGCCAACAAACGAGAACGCAAATGCGGCCAAGGCCATATCAGCCACTACCGAGGCCAAAACCAGCATCGCAACTGTTGTCTCGGACTTTTTGAAAATTATCGCTTTGCACACCAAAAACGAGACCAAGGGCATCCTAGTGGAGAACAAGGATTCCTACCTGGGCATTAGGGCCAAGACCTTCGCATGCATCGGGTCCAAGGGTCCCCTTGCGGTGGAGTCCTCCGCTTGCCGAGTGGCCGACTTGTTAAACATGGAGGGCTACGATAACTCCATCCCGGCCGGGCTTCTAAAAAGAGAAACGGTACAAGATCCGCCCGAATCTTACTTGGAGGGCAAGGGAGTGCTCCTGCGCTCCGGCTTTATCAAAGCCTTTGCCGAGGAGGCGAGCCTCATGGCAAGCAAGGCGGTTCTCCTTAAGTCCCAGGAATGCCTGCAGTTCCTTGTGGGCCAGCAAGAGACCACTGTGGGCCAGCAAGAGACTAATGCGTCGAAAGCCAAGCCATTGAGCGAAGTCGAACTAGAAGCCCAAGTGCGAAAAATGGCCGTAAATGGCGGGTCAAAGGTCAAAATTGACCCCATCCTGAATAAAATGTATTACGACATATGGGAAGAGCTTTTGAAAATCAAGCCAGAGAGTTTCGATAAGGGGGCGCTCTTTCTCACTAACAAGGGTGACGGCCACATCGAGCTTGCCACGAAGGATGCCGGAGCAACCATAAGCCTGACCCAATCGAAAGACAGCCCAGTGAGCCTCACCTTGCAGGAAAAATCAGTGGAGCTTAAGGCGGCGGACAATTTCAGGTTTTTTTTGGGGATCGACCCCAAGAAAATCACCAGAATTGAAAACGGCAATAACTCGCTTGAGTTTGCGGATAAAAAAACCACACTGAAACTGGACGCACTGGGTAACCCGTCCATACAGTTCACCGATGATGCGGCAACCTTCTCCCATGGCACCAAAATTGCCTTCAAAGGAGGGCAATCCGTTGTCGAAATTACGTCCTCCGATATAAGGTTAAGCTCTAAACTATTTAATTTAGAAGGAAAGACCGCCAACATCGGATGATTTTTCCCAACCCCAGGGGACAATGCATTGTGGGCATTTTTCGGATAATTCGCAAACTTTCTGATACATTCCCCAAACCTACAGAGCCTTGCCACGAAAGAGCCAAGGGTGGGCAAAGTGCCTGGACAGTGAGCAAGGGGTCCCAGGACCTTCCGGCAACGGAAGCCCACAGGCTTAACCCGGCACTGGTAATACGCAAGGCCTAGGCCCTTTTGTTGACAGCCCGTATACATAAAGGTATAACTATCGTATTCATCCCCAGGGCATCGAGCCTCACCTGCGAATGCGGTGCATAACGGCGGGTTGACTATCCAAAAAGAATTATACGCAAAAGCACTAGCCAAGATAACGAGGGACAGCATGGCGAACGCCGACTTCAGATTCGGGCTCAGTTTCCTGAGCCAAACGAAACTTGCGGCACAAGTGCTGTCCTTTGCCGGGAAGGCCGAGCTTAACGCCCTTTACTCCTTCGACATAACCGCCTTAATCCCCACCAAGGATCTCAACTCCCTTTCAAGGGAGGACATCCTCGCATCCCCGGTAAGGCTTTCCGTAACGGACGCCTCAAGGAAAGAGAGGACCCTCAAGGGCAAGCCCCAGGCCTTCGATGCCAGCTGGCACGGCACATTGTCCGGATTCGGGGTCGGAGGTGCCGTGGGCGACCGCAGCATCGTGACCCTGAGGATGGGCCCCATGCTCCAGGCCTTATCCGGGCAGGTGCAGAACCGCATACACCTGAACTCCGACAGCGTGGACATAGTGAGGGACAGCCTTTCCTTCGGCGGTCACCCCGAGGGGGCGCTCTCCCTCAAACTCGACCGGTCCCTTTACCCCAAGAGGGGCTTTGTCTTCCAGCGGGACGAGGATCTGCTTGTCTTCGTCCTCAGGCAGCTGGAGAGGGAGGGCATAGCCCTCTGGTTCGACCAAAGCGGGGACTCCGAGGAATTGCTGCTCTCGGATTCCATGGAGGGCTTCCAGACGCTGTTTTTGGGCGACTCCCCGCTTGCGATGAGGCATGCCGGGATCTCCGGGCTTAGACCCTCCGCTGGCGAGGCCCTTCTCTACGGGGCGAGCGCCGAGGCAAGGGGCTTGCCCAAGACGCTGAGGCTCAGGGACTACAACTGGCGCAATCCGGATCTTCCCTTGGAGGTGGTGACCACCGTGGCCGATCACGGCCAGGGGGAGCTCTACCTTTACGGGGAGGGCTTCGAGTCCCTGTCCGAGGGGAAGCGGCTTGCCTCCATCATCAGGGAGGGGGAGCTATCCAGGGCTACCCTATACCATGGGCTCGCAACGGCACCCGGGCTGATGCCTGGCTCGCTGTTCTCCCTTTCGGGCAATGGCGGCAACGGGGGCTCGGGCGGGGCTTTCCTGGTAGTGTCGGCCTCCTACGAGGGGAAGACGGGATGGTCGGAAACCGGGGAGCCATCCCAGGGGGATCCCCCGGGGCTCACGGTGAGCCTCACCTTCCAGAGCCAGGGGGTCCCTTACAGGCCCAAGAGGAGGCAACCCAAGCCAAAGGCCGCCGGCCCGGTCACGGCATGGATAGACGGTTCCGGGAGCGGCGAAAAGCCGGAGCTGGACGGAATGGGACGCTATAAGGTATTGCTTCCCCTGGATGTCTCCGGAAGGAACGGCGGCAAGGCCTCCTCTTGGCTCAGGATGGCCCAGCCCTACGTGGGCAAGGGCTACGGCCAATCCTTCCCGCTCACCCCAGGGGCCGAGGTGCTGCTCTCCTTTTTGGACGGAAACCCGGATCGACCGGTCATACAGGGGGCTGTCCCCAACGGGGAGACCGGCAGCATGGTGGCAGGGGGGAACGCCAACCAATCGGGTATCGGCACCAAGGGCGGGAGTTCGCTCATATTCAGAGATGATCCAGAGACCCAGGCGTTGACATTTGACTGCGGATCCCAGAGGGGGACCCTTGCCATATCCGCGAATTCGCCCACCTCGACCTCGACCCAAAGCGACACCTCCTCGAGCATACTAAGCACCGGCGACTGGGGCCTTGTGGCCTTTGACTCCAGCATCGACACAAGCATGGAGTACTTACTTTCCGTGGACTCCGGCATAATATCCACTGTGGTTACCTTGTGTTCGGTCTTGATGCAAGCGGCGGAAACCGTGGATTCTGCCATTGAAGTCGGAACTGATTACGAAGATGAGGACGATGTCCCGAAGATGTTAGGCTACACTAGAAAAGTGCTTGGAGGGGCAAAGCATTTGGATGTGGTCTGCCTCATCTTGCAGAAGGTGCGGGCAGCATTAATAGTCGATGACAACAAACCCTTCGAGGCCCCAAAGCATGATAACCTACTCCGCTTGGGTGCGACACCAAACGGGAGCAGCATGGAAGTAAGGGGCAAAATGACAAAATTCAATTACAGCTTGCACAAGATGATTGCCCTATCCATGATAAACAGCTGTATCTCGATTGGAACGGGCGTAACCGATGCGCGTTTTGCGATACCTAAGGGCCAGGCTTCCGATAAGGAAAAATTTGATGATGAGCAGGTTGCCAAGGAGGCTAAGAGAAAGGCGAAAAACCCCAACGATGAAACTGCGAAAGAGGAATGGACTTGGAAAGACACGGCCGCGAGTTGGGCTTCCTCAGGGGGAAGCAGTGCTGGCGGAGCCGCAGCGGGCCTTATAGGAGTTATTGGCACCCTTGTTGGGAACACCAAGCAGACCCAAGGATTGCTCATAGACAACATTGTCTCGGACACCTTGGTGATGGCGAAAGGGGCAGCGACCCTTTCGGCCAAGGGCCAGCTGGTGGTTGAGTCCTCGCCAAATCGAGTGGCTGACTTAATGTCCCACTTCGGCTATGAGGATAAAGTCCCCGAGTTCCTGATTGACCCCGATAACCTCGAGATGCCGAGGGTGCATTTGTCAACTGATTTCCAGTCCAAGGAAGGGATCGTATTGCGTTCGCCCTTGGTGAGGGCCTTGGCAGAGGAAGTCGTGCAAGACGCAAGGAAAAGTGTAATGTTCAGGGCCGAAAAATCCATGCGTTTTTTGACAGGGAAAGGCAACACTGTTTACCATGATGATCCCGCCACCTCGCTTACCCCATATTTCCTGAAAAAGCTCGACTCCATCAGGGGTGAGCGGGTGAACGTGGACACCGAAAATCCTGAAAGCGGCATACTTCTAAAGACCAGCCAGAGTGGTGCCCACATAAGCATCCAGACCCTTAAATCCGATAGTGCCATAAGTCTTTCCCAAGCAGAGGGCCAGGGTGAGAATAATCAAGGTGGCGGTGCCCTCATATTGGATTCAAAAGGCGCGAATCTGGGGCTAAAGCAAAATCCATCCCTCTCGCTTATGAGGGAAAATGGCCCCAAGGCCATTTTATCAAGAACAGATAAATGCCTCCTAACGATAGAGAATGGTAGCGTCATTCTTAAGCATTCGGATGGTAACGGGTTATCCCTCAAAAATGCCGACGCGATACTGGAAAGCAGCGAAAATGCACAAATCAAGGCGGGAAATGGCTACTTGGAGTGCTCTGGTGCTCGCATAACGTGCAGTGTCAGCGATGCAAGACTCAACGGCCAAGTGATAACGTTTGCGTAGGAATGCAAGGGGGTTAAGAACCCGTTGACGCGATGATGGGCCTGAGGCGAAAGCCCAGGACAATGTAAAGCCCCGGGGCATGCCGCCCCGGGCCAACACGAAATTAAGCGAGGAGCTATCATGGCAGATGACACCACAGTCGCCCCAAAGGAAAGAGTCAACATAGTCTACAAGCCAGCAACAGGAGATGCCAAGACCGAGGTGGAGCTGCCCAACAAGGTGCTGGTCGTAGGCGATTTCACCGGTGCCCCGGACGAAAGGTCCATCGAGGACAGGGCTCCCATATCCGTCGACAAGGATAATTTCGAGGATGTCCTGAAAGGGCAGAATCTAAAGATGGATTTCAACGTGGACAACACCTTGTCCGGAAAGCCCGACGACAAGCTGAAAGTCCACTTGGACATAGAATCCCTCAAGGATTTCGGGCCTGATAATGTGGCCAAGGCCATTCCGGAGGTGGCGCAGCTTCTCGAGCTCAGGGAAGCCCTGAAGACGCTCAAGGGGCCGCTTGCGAACGTGCCGGAATTCAGGAAGAAGATCCAGGAACTTATAAAGGACCCCGACGCGATAGACAAGGTGCTAGGCGCGCTCGAGATAGACAAGCCGGACACGCCGGATTCCAAATAACAACCCATAGGTGGCATTGGAGCTGAAAAATGGCTGAAGAGAAAAAAAGCGAAAGCAAAGGGGCGCAGGCTACCGAGGTACAGGCTACCGAGGGCAGCTTCGACCTTCTTGACCAGATAGTGGAGGCCTCCCGGCTAAAGCCGGGGGACACGGGATACGATGCGACCAAGACGGGGCTCCAGGCCTTCCTAAAGGAGCTCGTGAAGGGCGACGAGGGATCCCAGGTCTCAAGCGGCCTCGTTGACAAGATGATAGCCGAGCTGGACCAGAAGATATCCCAGCAGGTGAACGCCGTGATGCACGCGGAGCCTTTCCAGAAGCTGGAGTCGAGCTGGCGGGGCCTCAAGTACCTGGTCGACCAGACCGACTTTAGGCAAAACAACAGGCTGGAGTTCTTGAACGCCTCCAAGGAAGACCTGCTCCAGGACTTCGAGGACTCCCCGGAGGTTGTCCAGAGCGGGCTCTACAAACATGTCTACACGGCCGAGTACGGCCAATTCGGCGGCAAGCCCATCTCGGCCATAGTCGCCAACTACGACTTCGGCCCGGGCCCCCAGGACATCTCGCTCCTGCGCTACGCCGCCCAAGTGGGTGCCATGAGCCACGCCCCCTTCATAGCCGCGGCCGACAAGTCCTTTTTCGGGCTCGAGTCCTGGACGGACCTTCCTAACCTGAAGGATCTCCACGCCATGTTCGAGGCCCCCCAGTACGCAAACTGGCGATCCTTGAGGGAGAACCCGGATTCCCGGTACCTAGGGCTCACCATGCCCAAGTTCCTGCTGCGGCTCCCCTACGGCCCGGACACGGTGCCGGTCAAGTCCTTCAACTTCAAAGAGGAGGCCGACAATCTCAACGACTTCTGCTGGGGCAACACTGCCTTCGCGTTTGCCGGCAGGATAAACGACTCCTTTGCGAAGTACCGTTGGAACACCAATATCATAGGGCCGCAGGGCGGCGGGGCCGTGGAGAACCTGCCTCTCTACCAGTTCGAGGAGAAGGGAACCACCCAGACAAGGATTCCCACCCAGACCCTTATCTCCGAGAGGAGGGAGTTCGAGCTGGCGGAGGAGGGCTTCATGGCCCTCACCATGAGGAAGGACTCCAACAACGCCACCTTTTTTTCCGCCAACTCTGTCTTGGCGCCAAAAATTTTTCCGAATACCAAGGAGGGCAAGGAGGCCGAGACCAACTTCAAGCTCTCCACCCAGTTCCCTTATATGATGATAATGAACAGGTTGGCACACTATGTGAAGGTGATGCAGAGGGAGAATATCGGGACCTGGAAGGAGAGGGGCGAGCTGGAGAGGGAGCTTAACAAATGGCTGGGCCAGTACGTGACCGAGATGGACAACCCGGATGCCATAACCAGATCCAAAAGACCCCTGAGGGCCGCGCACATCGCCGTCTCCGACGTAGAGGGGGACCCGGGCTGGTACTCGGTTACCATAACGGCGCAGCCCCACTTCAAGTACATGGGCGCAAACTTCACCCTGTCCCTTGCGGGCAAGCTCGACAAGACCTGATAAGGAACCAAGGAGGCCCAAGGGCAGTTGCCCACGGCTACCGGGCCCCAGCCACACCAACACGGGTCATAACGCCCGTTCAAGGAGCAAATCATGGCACTCACAGCATATATGTCGGTAAAAGGCAAGTCCCAAGGGGACATCAAGGGCGACAGCGCCCAGGGCGGCGACAAGAAGGACAAGATAACGGTCTTCAAGGTGGACCACGAGGTGGAGATCCCCAAGGACACCCACACGGGCCTTCCCACCGGCCAGAGGATCCACAAGCCGCTAACCGTAACCAAGCACAAGGACCAGGCCAGCCCCAAGCTCTTCAAGGCCTGCTGCACCGGCGAGCAGTCGGAGGTTACCTTGGACTACTACCGCATCAAGCCGGACGGCACCGAGGAGAAGTACTTCACGGTGAAGCTGGAGGATGCGATTGTGGTTAACGCCCGGGAGTACACCCCTGAGACCTTCCTGCCTGACAACAAGCCCTACTCTGACATGGAGGAGATATCCTTTACCTACTCGAAGATTACCTGGACCTACAACGACGGCAACATCGAGTACACTGACGACTGGAAGGCCTAGCACCTTGTGGGGCGCTAGGCCCCGATCGATGACCCAATTGGCGCCAACTTGGCTTCGAGGAGGCTCCCCCACCTATGCAGCGTCCGGGATACGCAAAGTCCCGGACGCTACGCCAAATAATGCCGGATTGTGACCTTGCTTTTCCGGCATTTTAGGAGGACATCATGGCACTCACAGCGTATTTGTCGGTTAACGGCAAATCCCAAGGGGACATCAAGGGAGACTGCGCCCAGGGAGGCGACAAGAAGGACAAGATAACGGTCTACAAGGTGGACCACGAGGTGGAGATCCCCAAGGACACCCACACGGGGCTCCCCACCGGACAGAGGATCCACAAGCCGCTCACCATAACCAAGCACAAGGACCAGGCGAGCCCCAAGCTCTTCAGGGCCTGCACAACCGGCGAGCAGTCGGATGTTACCTTGGACTATTACCGCATCAAGGCCGACGGCAGCGAGGAGAAATACTTCACCGTGAAGCTTTCTGACGCAATAGTCGTGAACGTGAGGGAGTACACACCTGAGACCTTCCTGCCCGATAACAAGCCTTACTCGGACATGGAGGACATATCCTTTACCTACTCCAAGATTACTTGGACCTACAATGACGGCAACATTGAGTACACTGACGACTGGAAGGCCTAGTGGCAAAGGTTCTCCGCTCTTGACATTGTAATCCATATCAACGAATCGGCCAGTCGCCTAGTCGACTGGCTTTAACATCTGTTTAAGAACCATTTGCGACTTCCTAGTGCCTTTCAGCGAAAAGACCTCGGTGCCATGCAGGTTCAGCTCTGACATTTGTGATTTTTTAAAAAACTGGCTCTATACAACTAACAACAAGTTTAAGTGAACAAAAGGCCATGAAAGGCAACAAAAGGCCATAAAAAGACCACAAAAACCCTTAAATGCCCGCAAAAGGCCATAAGGTGTTAGGTTGTTGCCAAGGTCCCACAAGGCTATGGTCCGATTGCCTTTGCCCCATAAAAGCCGTAACAACCAAACCCAAGCACAGCCCTAAAACATTTGCCAAAGGGTGACTCCTGCGGTTTCCCAAGGCCCAACTGGCGATATGGCGCAACACCTACAAAGACCGTAAAGAGCGAAAAAATGATAGCAAGCGATCTCAAATCCCTGATAGAGAAACTCAATTCCATTTCCACGCAGATCATGTACGCGGCCGGCGGCCTCGCGGTGTCCCGTTCCAACTATGAGGTTGCCCCGGAGCACTTCCTTGTCAAGTGCCTGGAGGTAAAGAAGTCCGACATACGTCTGGCCCTCGAGCATTTCAAGGTGGATATCCCCAAGCTCACCAAGAGGCTTAACCAGGACCTTGACGGCTTTGGAACGGGGAACACGGGAAGCCCATCCTTCTCGCCGGTCCTGCTCGATCTCCTGGAGTCCGCCTGGATGATAGCCTCGGTGGACTTGAGGCTCCCATCCATAAGGACCGGGGCCATACTACTCGCGTATCTGGGGAGGCCCGGCAAATTCGCCCAGAGCGGGGCGCCGTCGGAGCTCTCCAAGGTGTCCCGGGAGGAGCTCTCCAAGAACTTCGACAAGATTCTCGAAGGCTCGGAGGAGTGGGTGGAGCCCCAGGAGGCGGCCGAGGGCGGCTTGGAGGCGCCCGGGGCCGCGCCCGGGGCCGTTGGCGAGGATTTCATCGCCAAGTTCTGCGAGGATTTTACCGAGAAAGCCAAGAAGGGGAACATCGACACGGTCTTCGGCAGGGATTTCGAGATTAGGGGCGTGGTCGACATCCTCGCAAGGCGCCGCAAGAACAACCCAATCCTGGTTGGAAACCCGGGAGTCGGAAAGACCGCCGTCGTGGAGGGTTTGGCCAAGCGGATAAGCGAGGGGGATGTCCCCGAGGTGCTAAAAGGCGTGCGCCTGGTAAGCCTGGATCTGGGGCTTCTCGAGGCAGGGGCCAGCGTCAAGGGGGAGTTCGAAAGAAGGCTCAAGGGGGTAATCGACCAGATCAAGGCAAGCGCCATCCCGATAGTCCTCTTCATTGACGAGGCCCACATGCTGGTGGGGGCCGGGGGCTCTTCCGGAGGCTCGGACGCCGCTAACCTCTTAAAGCCGGCGCTCGCCAGAGGCGAGCTGAGGACAATCGCCGCCACCACCTTCAAGGAATACAAGAAGTACTTCGAGAAGGACGCGGCCCTCTCCAGACGCTTCCAGCAGGTCACCTTGGAGGAGCCCTCGGTCGAGACGGCAACGCTCATAATGCGCGGCCTCAAGGGTTCCTACGAGAGAAGCCACAAGGTGGTGGTAAGGGACGAGGCGACTGTCGCCTCGGCCGAATTGTCCAACAGGTTCATCATGGGCCGCTACCTGCCCGACAAGGCCTTCGACCTCATGGACACCGCCTGCGCGAGGGTCAAGGTGGGGCTTGCGTCCAAGCCCGCGGCCCTGGAGGATGCGGAAAAGAGGATAGAGGCCCGCAACCGCGAGATTAAGGCCATCCAGAGGGATCAGGAGGATCTTGGGGGCGAGCCCGACAAGGAGAGGGAGGACCTTCTTAACGCCGAGATAGCCAAAGACCAAGCAGAGGCCAAGCGCCTGGGCGAGCTCTGGGCCAACCAAAAGTCCAAGGCAGAGAAGGTGGTAGCCTTAAGGGATGCCTTAAGGGCCGCGGAAAAAGAGGGGGTTCCCTCCGCCCCGAAGGATAGCCCCAAGGCGGAGGAACCGGCCAAGGCAAAGGACGCCAAGGCCGATGCCAAGGCCGAAGGCGCGCCTGAGGCCGCGGCGGAAGCCGCGGAGCCCCAGGCGGCCCCTCTCTCCAAGGAGGAGGCCCTCAAGGCCTACCAAGAGGCCAAGGCGGAGTTCGACGAGGCTGTCAAGGGCGAGCCCTTGGTGTATCTGGAGGTTACCGCCGACACGGTCGCGAAGGTCGTCTCCGACTGGACAGGGATACCCTTGGGGAAGGTCGCGTCCGACAAGGCGAGGCTTGTCGCCAAGATGGAGGATAGCCTCAAAGAGCGGATTAAGGGCCAGGACAACGCGATTGACGCCATATCGGCGGTCATCAAGGGAGCCCAGGCGGGTCTTGGCGACCCTGTGAAGCCCACGGGGATCTTCCTGATGGTAGGCCCCTCCGGCGTGGGGAAGACCGAGACCGGGCTTGCGGTTGCCGATCTCCTGTTCGGCGACGAGAACAACGTCATAACCATAAACATGAACGAGTTCCAGGAGAAGGCCTCGGTATCCAGGCTCATAGGCTCGGCCCCTGGCTACGTTGGCTACGGCGAGGGCGGTCTTTTGACCGAGGCCGTTAGCCAGAAGCCCTACTCGGTGGTGCTCCTGGACGAGGCCGAGAAGGCCCACTTGGATGTCCTGAACCTCTTCTACCAAGTGTTCGACAAGGGCGAGCTTAGCGACGCGGAGGGGAAGCGGGTGAGTTTCAGGGAGACCGTCATCTTCCTCACAAGCAACCTCGCGACAGAGCTCATAGTGAGCCTCTCCAACAGGGATCCCCAGGTCCCCTACGCCGAGCTCATAGAGCTCGCGAAACCCGAGCTAAGCCGGTTTTTCAGGCCGGCCCTTTTGGGCCGCATGACGGTGGTCCCCTACCTCGCGCTCTCTCCCGAGGCCCTGAGGAACATCCTGGACATCAAGTTAAACAAGTTGGCCAAGCGCCTGCAGGCGAACAACGGCATTGCCCTCATCCTGGGCGACGAGGTAAAGTCCAAGATTTTGCAGAAGGCGACCGATCTTGAGTCCGGGGCACGCAACATAGACGCCATAATATCCTCCAACCTGGTAGGAGGGCTGTCCAAAGAGATACTCCAGATGATGTCCCAATCAGAGAAACTGCCCCGCAAGGTAACCGTCGTAATCGACAGCTCCGGCGGCTTTGCCTTCGAGTTCGGTGACTGACCGTGGAGCTTTCGTCCATTGAGGGCCTTGGAAAGAACCCTATCCCAGGGGATAGCCCCGCGGGCCGGGACGTCCGCCTGGAGGATGACTTCTTCCAGCTCCAGGCCGAGATAGACCGCCTCAACTCGCTCTCGCTGGTGGAGGAGGGCGGCATCAAGTGGCCTGTTGTGGCTTCCATCGCGGGGAAGATCCTAAAAGAGGAATCCAAGGACATTCTGGTAGCGGCCTACCTCGCGGTCAGCGAGCTCGAGCTCGAGGGGGTCCCGAGCCTGGCGCCGTCCGCGAGGGTCTTGAACGATTTGATAAGCACCTTCTGGGACACAATGTTCCCGCCCTTAAAGCGGCTCCGGGCAAGGGTCAACGCCATCGACTGGTGGCGGGAGCGCACCGCCGCATGGCTCAAGAAATACGAAGGCGGCGAGGTGGCACCAGAGGAGCGGGATCTCGCCCAAGAGGAGCTTACGGCCCTCGACAAGACGCTCTTGGAAAAGGAGCTCCCCAGGGTCATCGACCTCATCAAGGCCCTCTCCGCCATACCCACGAAGGCCAAGGCGGCCGCGGCGCCCGCCCCCGAGGCAGCGGCCCCAGCTCCCCAGGCTGCCGAGCCGCCAGCCGCCCCGGCAGCCCCACAAGAAGCCGCCCCGGCGCCTGCCCAAGCGCCTGTGCGGGCGCCTGCCCAGCCCGCCGCCCAGGCGGCCCAAGTGGCGGCCGCGCCCAACCTATCCCCGGAGGATGAACCCCAGGCGCTGTCCGCGCTCGGCCAGGCGGCCGACAACTACCTCGCCTACCTTCCCAAGGCCTACGACAATCCCCGCTATTGGTCGCTATCGAGACTGAGGCTGTGGCTCCCGGTCAAGGCCTTGCCACCCTCCGAGGGTGGGAGGACAAGGATCTTGCCGCCTGACGGGGCATTCCTCCCTGCGATACGCGCGCTTCTGGAAAAAGGCGCTTACGCGGATGCCGTTTCCGAAGTGGAGGGCGCCCTGGGAGGGGCGCTCTTCTGGCTGGAGCCGCACTTCCTCGCTTGGAAGGGACTTCAGGGCCTGGGGTTCGAGGCCTCGTCGCAAGCCCTCAGATGGGCATGCCAGACCTTTGTCGCCCGCATCCCAGGGGTGCTCGGCCTGGGTTTCGATGACGGCACCCCCTTCGCCTCGTCCGAGACGGTTTCCTGGCTGGAAGACACCGGTGGCGGCACCAGGGTCCCCTCGGCGCGGAAGGCGGGCCCGGATTACGAGGCCATCGCCCAGGGCGAGCCCGAGGCGGCGATTGGCCGCCTCGGGCTTCCGGAGAACCTGCCCAGGGACGGCCGCGACAGGGTTGGGAGGGCCATCTGCCAGGCGCTGCTGTGGCAGCGCCTTGGGCGCCCCCTGACCGCCGCGAGCGCCGCGAGGGAGCTTGAGACGCTCATCGAAAGGCACGGGCTTTTGGAATTCGACCCGGGGCTCGCCGCAAAGGCCCTGAAGGCCGTGTACAACGTCTACCGCAACTTGGGGCCGGCGTTTTCGCCCAAGGCCCGGGAGGCCCTGGACAGGCTTGCGGGCATCAGGCCCGAGGAGGCCCTTCTCCTCCCCGCGCCGGACGACGAGTGAGAGGGTTTTTGGCCCAAGGATTCCTATGAAGATTCCCCAGACAGTGAAAGAGCCCTTCACCCTGATGCTGCAAAATTACGGCTACCAGGGCGAAGATCACCTGGCATTGGGACTTTATTTGGGATTCTCCCTGGAAGGCGCCGGGATCCTGTTGTCGGAGCAGGACGCCTGGCAGGCGGCAGTGGGATCCCTGATGCCATTCCAGGCGGAGGGCGTTACCGTCGACCGCTGCATGGGGAAACCCGTGGGGGAGTTTTTTGCGGCGGGCTTTGCCCACACCGACCCACAAAACATGGCCGGGGTGACCGTCAGGCTCAGGGTGGGGGGGATCGCAAGGGATTTTCTGGTCATGGGCGAGCAGTACCTGGGCAAGGGGGCGCCAGGCGCCCCCTTGCCCTTCAAGAGCCTGCCCTTGGGCTGGGCCCAGACAGCCCTATCAAGCGACAACCCCTTGGGCATGGGAAGCGAGACCATAGGCTCCCTTGGCCAGCCCCTGGCCTTCCCGCTGGTAACCGATATGAGAAGGGGCCCCAATGGCGAGGCCCTGCCCACAATGGATCCCAACCCGGTGGCGGCGTCCCCGCTCCCAAGGCCCTTCGGGCCTGATTTTTCCAAGGCAGGGGTCTACGGGGACGATTGGCTAAAGGAGGCCTGGCCAGGGCTTCCCAGGGGATTCGATTTCTCAAGCCTTAATCTCGCCCAACACCTGCAGAGGCTATCCTCCGGGTTTTTCAGGGGCGACGAGGAGTTCTACGTCTCCAACATGCACCCGGAAAAGAGGGAGTTCAGGGGATCCCTCCCGGGCGTCAGGCCCAGGCTCTTCGTGAGGCTCTCCCAGGGGCCAGGCCCTGGCCAAAACCAAGCCCGGAATCAGGCCCAAAACCAAAGTCGGATTCAAGGGGATCCCACGGCAATCGTAAAGGAGCTCTCCCCCGTGCTGGACACGGTGTGGCTCTTCCCCTCCTACGGGGCGGGGCTTCTCATATGGCATGCGTCCATCAGGGTCCGGGACGGGGTTGCCTCAGAGGTGCGGGAAATAATAGTGGGGCACGAGCCCCTGGGCCAAGAGCAGCCGGCAGCGGGCATATTGGCCGATGCCGAGAGGGGTTTCGCCCCTGTCGTGGTGGGCGCGACCCTGGAGCCGACCCTGGAGCAGCCCCAGGCACCGCCCCAGGCACCGCCAGTACAGCCACCCTTGGAAGAGGCCCGCGCAACCCAGGCCCCGGCTGCCGCCAAGGGCATCCCAGGGGCCCCAATGGCGGCCCCTGGGATGGCGGAGCCGCAAGCCCCGCCCCAAGGGCCTCAGCCAATAGCCGCCCCAGAGAAGTTGGAAAGTGCCGAGAGCATCATGGCGATGACAAGGGAGGATCTTAGGGAGAACCTTCCCGAGTACAACGAGAACCTGAAGAAGCTGGGTATGCCGACCTTAACCATGGAGGAGTTGGAACCCTACCTGATAAAAGAGGAGGCGGAATTAAAGAAGGTTATCGACGCTGCGAATTCCGCAAGCAAGGATCCCGCGGATATTAAGAAGCTGGCCGTCGACTCCCTTGTGAAGGTTGGGGGGCTTTCACCGGAGAGGGCCGCAAACGTGCTTGCCGCCCATGAGCTGGAGCTCCCAATCGAGGAGAACTTCGCAAGCGAGGTCCTCTACGAGGAGGCATTGGACAACCACGCCTCGGAATGGGCGAGACTCATGGGGTTCCCAAAGGAGGAAGGGGTCAAGAGGACCACGATGCTGAGGGCGTCCAGGGACATGTTCCTCAAAGGCAAACCCGAGGCCATGGAGAAGCTGCTTCAATACGCGGTGCCACAGGCGGACGCCAAGGCCGTGATGGCCAAGCTCGAGCTCCTTAAGACACCCATGGGCCAGAAGGCGGAGGCCCTTAAGAACATCAGCGAGATGGGCTTCGATCCGGCGAAAATCGAGGGGCTCTTGCTGGATATGGACGAGCTGGGCACGCAATTTCATGCGCCCTTTGTGCCATTCAAGGAGAAGGCCGCATTGATGCATGGTTTTGGTGCCAAGGTGGAAAAGGCCTTAGGCATGGCAGAGGGTTCGACCAAAGCCTCGATAGAAAACGACATCAACCTGACAAGGGACGTGGCCTTCAAGGGCCCGAGCCTAGGCGAGAACCTTGCGGCACTGGCAAAGACCACCCCGGGGCTATCCCCATATCTAAAGCGCCTGGAGGAGCTGAGGATGGGCCCGGATCACTTTGACTCCATCCTGGAGCTGGGGGAAAAGGCCGGTATAACGGACAGGGGGCTTTTGGAAAGGCTAAAACCCGTGGATCCCTTGAACTACTACAAGCCCGAGGGCTGGGACGAGCAACAGGAGGCCCGGAAAAGGCAGGACGAGGAAATATTGAAAGCCGCTCGCGAAGCGGAGGATGCCGCAATAGCGGAACGGCTTGCGAGGGAAATGGCCGAAAATTCCTTGGTGCCACCTTCCCCCAAGAAAGAGCAGTACCTTGCCAGAGAGGAGGTGGAGGCATACATCAAGCACGCAAGGTCAAAAGGCGAGATCCCGTCATTTGCCGGCTCCGTCTTATCGGCCTTGGATCTCTCCGGCATGAATTTGTCCGGGCTTGACATAAGCGGGGCCGATCTGAGCGATTGCGACCTTTCCGGCTGCGATCTGACAGGGGCCCTGCTAAGGTCTTCCATGCTCTCCGGGGCAAAGCTGGGGAACGCTCTCCTTGCGGGGGCGAACCTCAACGGCTCCGGGCTCCAAGCTGCCAAGGCCCCGGGCTGCGACTTTGGGGCCTCAGATCTTTCCTACGCCGACATGTCCAAGGCGGACCTTCGTGAGAGCACGCTTAGGGGCGCAAAGGCCGTAGGCGCCCAGTTCAACGGGACTCTCTTTCCAATGGATCTCTCAGGCTGCCAATTGGCGGGTGCCTCCTTTACCTCAAACGATCTCTCGTCCAGGGATTTAAGGGGCGCGGAGCTAAGCCGTGCCTCCTTTACGGACTGCGACCTAACGGGAGCCGATCTTTCCGATGCCGTGCTCGAAAGGGCATCCCTTGACGGGACCAGGGCCCTAAAGGCGCGGTTTAGGAACTCCAAATGCCACAACATGCGTGGCGACATGGGCTCGGACTTTTCGGGAGCGGACTTCTCATCGGCTCTGTTAAGCGACGGTGGCTTCTCTGATTGCGCCTTCAGGGGGGCGGATTTCCTAGGGGCAAGGCTCGACAAGGCCAACTTCCAGGGCCTTGACATGTCCGGCTCGCTCTTCGTGGGGGCCTGGCTCAAGGAGACCCTGTTCCATGAGGCGGATCTCACAGGCTGCGACTTCACCGGGGCCGATCTCTTCAAAGCCTCCCTCGCTTTCGCGAAGCTTGCCGGGGCTAGCTTCATGAACGCAAGCCTCTACGGCTCCAACCTCTTCAAGGCCCGCATAGACGAACGCACGCTCTTTTTGGGGGCCGACCTCAACTCCACCTGCCTTTCCATATAAGGGGACCCTAAGCGATGCCAAAGCAACAAGTGGAAAGCGCGCATGAGATTCTGGAACACGCTTCAAGGAAATCGCCCACCAAGGGCTACCAATTCCTTGACCTTGGGATGGAAGGGGCTTTCCTTGAGCGCCTTAGCTTCCAGGGGCCTATTGTCAATGGCTTCTTCAAGGATGCCAGATTCTCGGAGCTTGGATTCGAAGGGGCGCATATCGAGGCATGCAACTTCACGGGCGCAAGTTTTAACGAAGTAAGCTTCCAAGACACCATTATAAGCGGCACTGACCTTAGCGGCGCAACCTTCAGCCACTGCGTCTTTAAGGGCGTGACCTTCCAGGACTGCTCTTTGCCCAAGGCCATCATATTGGACTCGGAATTTTCCGGGGAGACCCTCTTCAATGGGACGGATTTCACCTCTGGGATAGTACTTGAGAGCAGTTTCGGGGACCTATCCTTTACGGGCTCGGTTTTGGATTGGCTCCTTTTCCGGGACAGCTCCATTGGCAACTTGGGAATATCCGGTGGGAGCGCTAAGGGGCTTCAGCTGAGGTTCCTTACGGCCACGGGCCTCCAAGCCAGCGGACTTAGCCTCAAGGGCGCGTGTTTTCAGGCATCCAGGTTTCCCGGGGCCAATCTCCAGGGCCTGGACATCTCCGAGGCCAACTTCCAGATGGCCGAATTGTCAAAGGGCTCGCTCAAGGGCTGCCTTGCCCAGAAGGCGATGTTCGATGGGGCCTTGCTTGAAGGATGCGACCTAGCGGGGATTGACGCGACTTACGCCGACTTCTCGCACGCAAGGCTTGATGGGGCAAACCTTGATTCCGCAAAACTTGTGCTAGCCAATCTCCACAGGGCAGAGGGCGTTGACCTTTCGGCACGCTATCTTGATTACACCGGCGCAAGGCCCACGGACCCGGCTCTGTTACGGGCTGAGGACTTCGTGCCCAGCACACAGCGAATGCGCTCCTGAGAAACAATGTGAGGGGATTTTATGGGATAAAAGGATTGCTTTGGATTATTTGAGATTATCCGGGATTATCCGGGATTATCCGGGATTATCCGGGATTCTAGGGTTTACGGGATCGATTGAAATCGTATTTTTTGATTAATGCAAGAACACAAGGCAAAACCACAAGCTTGAGCCATTAGCAAGACCGATCAAGGAAATCGCAGACGGAGCCAACAATGCCTACAAACATCCTCGAATTTTCACCCGGAAAGGAAACCCAAGGCTTCATCAAGGCCAAGGTCTTGGAGGCTACCCCAGGGGATGCCTTGGTTCTATCCGGTCAAAGGCTCTTAAGGGCGGAGCTCTCCCGGTCGCTCCTCTTGTCACCCACGCCTGGTGACACGGTGCTTGTCCATGAGGACCAGGATGGTGCCTTCCTGCTCTCGGTGCTTAAGAGGGAAAATGCAGAGGCTCTTGGGGTATTAAGGCTTCCGAAAAAAAGTGCCCTATCTCTTTCCGAGCTAACCCTGAATGCGCCAAAACTTGAGGTCATGGCAACGGAGACCTCTGTCAGGTCGTCTTCCTTGTCGCTGGAGGGGGCGGTCATGAGCGTGCGCTTCTCGGTGCTGGGGCAGATAGTTTCCCGGATTCACACTTTTGCTAAAAACATTCTCTCAAGGTCCAAGGACATGGAGCTCAGGGCCGAGAGGGCGAACATCGAGGCAGACAATATTAACCTAACCGCTAGCGAGGATTTCCGGGCCAGGGCGAGGCACATGGATCTGCTTGCCAAGGGGGCCTTTAAAGTGGACGGCAGGATAATCAAGCTGGGCTGACCTTAAGTCAAGGGCTTTTTTTACAAAGGGGGATCAAAATGTTCGCGCTCACGCTCAAAGGGGGGATGGCCCAGTCAACCCCACCCGATGTCTGCAAGGTGCCCTCTCCAGGGGGACCCGTGCCCACACCCATGGTGAACATGTTCCAGCTTAACATGGCCAACCCATCGACTGCCTCCCAGAAGATCATGATGGACGGCTGCCCGTCCCTTAATGCCCAGACCAAGTTCACGCTCTCAAACGGTGACGAGGCTGGGGTAGCGGGAGGGGTGGTGTCCAACCGCTTCATAGGCCCGGGCGCGTTTTCGCCTTCGACTGCCAGCAAAAAGGTCAAGCTGGAGGGAAAACCCGCCATTGCCATGGGGGCAATGACCTTCATGAACGGTGACGCAAGCTTCAACACGACGGGTCTGTGCCCGATGGGCCAGAACACCAAAGTCATGGTAGGATAAACCCGATGGAAAAGGATCCCTTGGGCATAGGGCGGGGTGAGGAGCAAGTCTCGCCCCAGCCGGAAGCGGCCACCCCCCTGGTGGAAGACGTCACGCTTGCGCTTGAGGGGATCCAACTTGATGGAGGTCAAGCCGTAAGGGATTCCTTGCCCGAGCCCTCGGAAGCGGGGGAGAACCATTCCTCCAAGGGCGAAGTGCAGGCTATCCTGGACTCCCAAAACCCAATCGCAGCCGATGGCCAAAAGGAGCCCATGGATAGCCCCGCAGGCTTGGAAAACCCGGAAAGCCCGGATGCGAGGGATGCAACAGATGGCGACACCCAGCTGCTAGCATCCGAGGTCCCCGCAGATCTCGAAGCAGACCTCGAGCCATATGTCAGCCCTGATATCAAAGCCTCTGGACAGGACGCAGAGCCCGATGATCCTGCTGAAGTGCCAGCCGTAGAGGCCGATGAGCCAGCTGAAGGGGTAGCCGCAGAGGCCGATGAGCCAGCTGAAGAGGCAGCCAAAGAAGAAGCTAAGGAAGCACCGCCCTCTGACCCAAGACCCCTCTTGCGACGGCTTATGGACGAGTCTTACCCCGTAAGGGAGGAGGACGAGAACCTCTCAGACGTGGAGGACGGGCTTAGTTTCTTCCTCAAGCTCTACCTTGAGGGTTTGGGTGACAAGGAGCCGCCTCCCTTTCACTACTCCCAGCTGGACAGCGTCATAAGCGGGCTTGACGACGCATTGTCAAGGCAGATGGACAGCATCCTCCATTCCGAGCCCTTCCAGGAGCTCGAGAAGGTGTGGCTCTCGCTCAAGTTCATGGTGGACAGGGTCAACTACGATGAAAACATAATAACCGAGATTCTGAACGTAACTAAGGAAGAGCTGTTCTACGACCTAGTCGAGTCCCCTGACATAAACAGGACCTTGATCTACGGCATGGCCTACACTAGGGAGTACGGTCAGTTCGGTGGCAAGCCCTACGCCGCTTTGGTGGGGCTTTACGATTTCTCGGTAAACCCGCAGGATCTCTTGATGCTAAAGAGCATGTCCGTCTTGGGGAACCTCGCTCACACGCCATTTCTGGGTTCAGCTTCCAAGGACTTCTTCGGCTTCAAGAACTGGGGAGAGCTTGGCTATGTGACTGACTTCCAGTATATATTGGACGAGCCACGTTTCGCAGCATTTAGGGAAATGCGTACCAAGGAGAGCTCCAGGTACCTTTGCCTTGTACTCCCGGGCTTCCTTGCAAGGCTCCCTTACTCTCCCATCACCAACCCGGTTGACTCCTGGAACTACTCAGAGTCAACCAGGAACTCAGACACCGACTACGCTTGGGGCTACCCACAGATACTATTGGCCCTCAAGATGGCCGAAAGCTTCGCCCAGTACCGTTGGTGCGTTAACATCACGGGACTCGACGGTGGTGGCAGGGTGGAGGGACTCCCTGCCTTGGAGTACGAGGCCATGGGCAGCGTCCAGAGGCGCATATCCACGCAGGCAATTGTAGGTGAAAAGCTGGAATTCCAGTTGTCACAGGGCGGATTCATCCCATTGTGCGATAAGGATAACAAGGGGGTTGCGACCTTCTACAATGCCAACACCCTATTAAGGCCCAAGACGTTCATGGGTGCTGAGAACTCACAAGAAAGCCTTAACTACCGCATATCCACTATGCTCCCGTACATGATGATAATCAACCGGTTGGCCCATTACATCAAGATAATCCAAAGGGAGAACATCGGCTCTTGGAAGGACAGCCGTACCCTCCAAAAGGAGCTTAATAGCTGGATCAACCAGTACGTTACCGATATGGATAGCCCGTCGCCCT
Organism: Deltaproteobacteria bacterium; assembly: GCA_031278475.1. Taxonomy (GTDB): domain Bacteria; phylum Desulfobacterota; class Desulfarculia; order Adiutricales; family Adiutricaceae; genus JAISMF01. Next base: position 237 of record JAITKK010000213.1, on the reverse strand, counting down.
CCATCAGGGCGAAGCGCCCTCTGCGCTTCGCAAAAGTCGATGTGCGTGAGGATCCGGATAATCCTGGATGGCACATAATGAACCTATCGATAACGCCGCACTTCAAGTTCATAGGGGCCTCGTTCACTTTGAACCTCACCGGAAGACTTGATCAGGTGCAGTTCGAAGGAAGCTAACGACCTTTGCGCACGGCTTTTCTTCTAAATGATAAGATGCCGGAATTTTAGCGTATTTGTT
>JAITKK010000147.1 GCA_031278475.1 Deltaproteobacteria bacterium | reverse complement strand
GCGGCGATCATATTCATGACGACGTCGTTCGTCCTGGCAATGTACGCGAGGGGCGGCCCGGGGCGCACGCTCGAGCTGCCGGAAGAGCTCCCGACCGCGGCCCAGGCCGCTCCCGGCCCCGCTGTCCCTGAGAACGTGGCCCCAAGCGTCTTGGGCACCCCGCCTGCGGCCGACGGCTCGCAGGCGGCGCCCCGGGAGGGGGCGGCCCAGGCAGCCCCTGCCGCCCAGGCAGCCCCGGGATCCCCCGCTGAGGCCAAGGACGGGCAGGACCAAGCGGTGCCCGCCGCGGGTGAGGCCCAACCGGCTTCCGGGGAGGCCGCGCCCGCATCCGATCAGGCCACGCCAGCCTCCGGGGATGCCCCGCCCGCATCCGCTGACGCCGCACCCGCATCCGCTGACGCCGCACCCGCATCCGCTGACGCCGAACCCGCTTCCGGGGACGGCCCGGCAGCAACCGAAAGCCCCGCGGCCCCAGGGAAAGCCCCGGCCAAGGACGCCAAGGGCGGGAAATAGGCCAGGGCATCGAGATCCTGGGCCCGCCTCCGGGGCCTGCCCCATGGCTTGACTGCCCTGCGGCCATGAAAGATAATGGCTTGCCTTGCCGCAGGCTCCGGGACTTTCCGGGAAAGGCCTAGGTTTCAAAGGTGGAGACCTTCGCGGACAACCTAAGGTTCAACCTGGACCTCTTCCCGGAGGACGGGCTAAGCCGCGACTTCGCCATAGCCCCTTCGGACTTCGCCCCCTACCTCGCGGGCGAGGCCCGGGCCTCCGGGGCACCGGAGGCCGAGATCCCGGAGCTGGTGACCTCCCTGCGGGGCCGGCTTGACCTGCGCCTCAGCGGCAGGCGCCTTATCGTCAAGGGCGTGTTCGCCGTGAAGGTGCGCATGACCTGCGCCCGGTGCCTCGCGGACTTCGTGGGCCGCCTGGGCGACCGCATAGACGAGGTGCTTGAGATAGGCGACCCCTCCATGCTGGGCGACGCGGACGACCCCGAGTGCTTCATAAGCGTGAAGGATCAGGAGATAGACCTCTCCCCGCTTCTTGCCGAGCTATTCTGGCTGTCGTGGCCGCTCAAGGCGCTCTGCGATCCAGGCTGCAAGGGCCTGTGCCAGAACTGCGGCGCCAACCTCAACGAGGGCCCCTGCCAGTGCGGGGGCGTGGCCGAGACCAGGCACTGAGGGGCTTTCCCGCAAGCAGGCTCCCGGCCCAAGGGCCGGGGGCCCTAGGATTTCAAGACTAGCACAAAGAGATAGGACAAAGCGAAATGGCCGTTCCCAAAAGAAAGACATCCAAGATGAAGGGGCGCAAGAGGCGCACCCATTACAAGGCGCAGGCCCCGACCCTCAGCATCTGCCCCCGCTGCAAGGTCCACCTAAGGCCGCACACCGCGTGCCCGAACTGCGGCTATTACCGCGGCAGGCAGGTAATCACCCTCCTTAGCAAGGAGGAGAAGAAGAAGGCCCAGGACGAGGCCAAGGCCTCAGGGAAGGAATAGCCCCCGAAGGCCCCGCCGCGCCACAGGCCCATAGCCCCGCCGGGGGCCCCGCCCCCGGCGGGGGCTGCCGGCCGGGAAGGATCCCACACCCCAACACGGCTTTCGGAGGACAACATGCGTAAATCCAAAGTGATAGTAGTGACGGGAGGGTCCCGCGGCATAGGCAGGGCGATAGCCCTTGCCCTCGCGGGCCCCGGCAGCAGCGTGGTCATAACCCATTCCAACCCCAAGTCCCCTGGCGTCGCGGAGACCCTGGAGGCCATCAAGGCCAGGGGCGCGGAGACCGCCGAGGCCGAGGTATGGCCCGCGGAGAGCCCCGAGGATGGCAAGAAGCACCTCGAGGACATCGCCGAGCGGCTAGGGAGCCTCGACGTGCTGGTGAACAACGCGGGCATAGTCAAGGACGGGCTCTCCATCCGCATGAAGGACGAGGACTTCAAAAAGGTCCTGGACGTAGATCTCTTCTCGGTCTTCAGCCTCTCCCGCACCGCCGGGAAGCTCATGCTCAAGCAGGAGGGCGGGCGCATAATAAACATAAGCTCCATAGTGGCCTTCACCGGGAACCCGGGTCAGGCCAACTACGCGGCCGCCAAGGCAGGGATCATAGGCCTCACCAGGACGCTCGCCCTGGAGTACGCCCCCCGCGGCGTGACCGTGAACGCCGTGGCCCCGGGCTTCATAGACACCGACATGACCAAGGGCCTCGACCACAAGATCCAGGAGGCCCTGCTCGCCCGCATCCCGATGGGCCGCAAGGGCACCCCGGACGATGTCGCGGCCGCGGTGGCCTTCCTGGCATCCGACGCGGCCTCCTATGTCACCGGCCAGACCATCCACGTGAACGGCGGCTCCTACCTCTAGGGCGGGATTGCGCGCCTTACGGGATCTTTTTGGGGATCGGTTGCCACAGACAAGCCGAAACGATTGCGAAAAGGCATGCCGAGGCGAATCCTTTGGATGCGCCGTGAAGGCCTAACCGAAAAAACCTACGATACCCACAGACAAATCCGACCCATGACGGATCCCTGTCCCGCAAAGCGCCAAACCAGGCCCTACGGGCAAACCCACTTTCATAACCCCGGCCGCGCCGGGCCCTTTGGGCCCGGCGCGGAACGGGCCCCCATCGGCGGTGCCTTCGCGAAAATCCCGCGACCGCACGGCTCCCCCCGGGAATTTTTGGCATAAGGCCATGCCCGGGGCACGACACATAACCTCGCAGGAGATATCTCAATATGCCAGACGACAACATTTTGGAAAAAGTCAAGCAGGTCGTGGTCGACCAGCTCACGGTGGAGTACTCGGACGTGAAGCCCGAGTCGTCCTTCCAGGACGACCTGGGGGCGGACTCCCTGGACCTGGTGGAGCTGATGATGGGAATGGAGGAGGAGTTCGAGATTAAGATTGACGACGAGGCCGCCCAGTCCATCAGGACGGTCAGCGACGCGGTCAACTTCATAAAGAAGCAGCTGGAACAGGACAAGGGCTGAAAAGGGTGCGGACAAGCGTTCCCAGGAGGGTGGCGGTCACGGGCATAGGGCTCGTGACCCCGGTGGGCACGGGCAAGGACAAGGCCTGGCAGGCCGTCCTTTCCGGGACGTCCGGGGTGGGGCCCATCACAAGGTTCCCCGCGGAGGGGCTCAAGACCACCATAGCCGCCGAGGTCAAGGACTTCGATCCCCTGGATTTCATGGACAAGAAGCAGGCCAAGAGGCTCGAGGCCTTCATCCAGTACGCCGTGGGCGCGGCCAAGCTCGCGCTTCGCGACTCCGGGCTGGAACCCGAGCCCTCGCTCTTGGCGAGGGCCGCCTGTTCCATGGGCTGCGGCCTCGGGGGCCTGCGGACCATGGAGGAAAACCATGCCATCATCATGGGGGGGCGGCCTGACAGGATTAGCCCCTTTTTCATTCCCATGATGATAGGGAACATGTCCGCGGGCATCGTCGCCCTGGAGCTTGGCATCAAGGGGCCCAACTACCTCTGCTCCACCGCCTGCGCGGCGGGCACCCACGCCATAGGCCTGGGCCACAGGCTCATAAGGGACGAGGGCCTGCCCATGGTCCTGGCGGGCGGCACCGAGTCCGTCATAACGCCCTTGGCGATAGCGGGCTTCAACGCGATGAAGGCCCTGTCCACCCGCAACGACGAGCCGCTCAAGGCCTCGAGGCCCTTCGACCTGGGCCGGGACGGCTTCGTGCTGGGCGAGGGCGCGGGCATGCTCGTGCTGGAGGACATGGAGCTCGCGAAGGCCAGGAACGCAACCGTCTACGCCGAGATCCTGGGGTTCGGCTCCAGCTGCGACGCCTTCCACTTCACGGCCCCGCCCGAGGATGGCGCGGGCGCGGCCCTCGCCATGGAGAACGCCCTGTCCGACGCCCTTCCCTTCGGCCTTGTCAAAGAGGACATAGGCTACATAAACGCCCACGGCACCTCCACCGGGCTCAACGACAAGGCCGAGACCATGGCCATCAAGAAGGTCTTCGGGGGGCACGCGAAAAGCCTCGCCGTAAGCTCCACCAAGTCAGAGACCGGGCATCTTCTAGGCGCGGCCGGCGGGGTGGAGGGGGCCTTTTTGGCCCTGTCGGTCCACAACGGGCTGCTCCCCCCCACGGCCAACCTGGATAACCCCGATCCTGAGCTCGATCTCGACTACGTCCCCAACAAGAGCCGGGAAAAAAAGCTCAAGGCCGCCATGTCCAACTCCTTCGGGTTCGGCGGGACCAACGCGGTGGTCATATTCGGGGCCGAGGGGGCCTACGCTCTGTGAGGAAGGGATCCCGTCCGCCCCGCGCCGGCAGGCCTTTAGGCTTTATCATAAGCTATGTCGGTTAATGATGCCTAATATTGTCTGATATCTTCTAATATTAGATAGTATGGTAAAATACAACCAAAATAGGTAATAAATCATATATACATATATAGATTAATGTACATTATTTTGACGGTCGCGGGCTTTTAAGCCCGGAAGCGAGCTTCCCAAAAAGCTAGGAGGATCAAATGAGAGTGGCCATGACATACACCTTCGCCTTGATTCCGCTCTTCCTTTTGGCGGCGTCGGCCATCCTCCTGGCCCCGGCCACTGCCGGGGCCCAGGCCCCTGCCAAGGACGATCCGGGCATTGCCGTCATCACCTATGGCGACCTTGAGATAACGGCCATCCTTGACACCGCGACCACCATACCCCCGGGCATCCTCTTCGGCAGGAAGCAGACCGACCTCGCGGCCGACCTCAAGGCGGCGGGCGTGACCGACGGGTACTTCCCCGGCTGGGTAAACGCCTTCGTGGTCAAAAAGGGCAAGGAGACCTATGTCATAGACACGGGCAACGGGGCCGCGGACGGCTTCCTCGCCAAAATGAGGGTGGCTGGCATCGACCCCGCCACCGTCAACCACGTGCTTCTCACCCACTACCACACCGACCACGTCGGGGGGCTTCTGAACCCCGACGGCAGCAAGGCCTTCCCCAAGGCCAAGATCTACGGCTCCGTCGAGGAGGATGCCTACTTCCTGCCCCCGGGCGGTGACGGCCCCCCAGGGGCTGCCCCCCTTCCCAGGCTCTTCGCCCCCTACAGGGGCGACGACGACTACGTGACCTTCTCCCCCGG
>JAITKK010000141.1 GCA_031278475.1 Deltaproteobacteria bacterium | reverse complement strand
TTCGGACGCGACCTTGGCCCATCATTGCGCCCAACCCTGCGCCCTACCTTAATTGCCCGGGCATCCCCCTACTCTTACTCCCTCTTGTTTTCTTCCTTGACACCCTAACGGCCCTTTGCCGGCATTGCTTGGCCCTTTGCTGGCATTGCTTCCGGGCGCGCCCGGGCTTTGCCCAATTTGACAACATTTGCCCCCCGCTTTGCCCTATCAATCGCCAGGGCCGGGCTTTCCAGGTACTAACTCTATTGCCCCAACAATGCGACAAGCGCTCTTCCCAAAAGACGCCTTCCTCTTGGGGCCCGGCTGGAAGCAGCCCTTGGGCGACTGCGGCGGGGAATTTTTGGCCTGCCGCTCCTACCGATGCCGCCTCGCGCCCCATAGGGGAAGCCTCTTGGAGGGGAGCCCTATGGGGGGGATCCCTCTTGGGGGGAAGCACCATGGAGGGAAGCCATATGGCCCTTCCCGTTCAGGCCTTTGGCACTACCGTGGCCTCTCTCGGGGCCTTGCCCCGAGAGTGGCCACGGGATCCCCTGGGAAGGGCTGGCCGGCAGCCCAAACGGCTCCCATGGTGGTGCGGGCGGGCGGCCCGCACGGGATCTTGGGGTATGGGGGCGTTTTGGGGTATAATACGGCATCGACCGCTAGATAACCCTGTTAGGGCACCCCCGCCGCAAGGCATCCCTCCCGAACCCATCCTGGAGATTTTTCGTGGTTGAAACCCTGTGGGCGCCATGGCGCATGGAATACATCCTGGAGGACCCCAAGGATTCGGACGGCTGCGTCTTCTGCCTGCCTGAAGGGCACCTGGGGCCGCTTCCGGAGCGGCTGGTCCTCTGGTCGGATCCCACTGTCTTCGTTATGATGAACCGCTACCCGTACAACAACGCCCACCTATTGGTCGCCCCCAGGAGGCATGTGGCGACCCTGGCCGACGCCACCCCCCTGGAACGCTCGGCCATCATCGAGCTGACCGCGAAGGCCACAAGGGCGCTCGAGGAGGGCATGTCCCCGGACGGCTTCAACATGGGCGTCAACCAGGGCAAGGTGGCGGGTGCCGGCATCTCGGAGCACCTGCACCTCCACATAACGCCCCGCTACAACGGCGACACCAACTACATGACCGTCATAGGCGAGACCAGGGTCATCCCGGAGCACCTTAGGCGGACATATGAGAAGCTGGTGGGGCTCTTCAATTGAGCGCGGGTTCCCTGGGCATAAGCCAGGTATCGCTTACCCCGGCCCTGCGCCAGTACGTGGAGACCAAGGCGCTAAACCCGGACAGCTTCCTCTTCTTCCAGGTGGGGGACTTCTTCGAGCTCTTCTTCGACGACGCGGTGGAGGTGAGCTCCCTTCTGGACCTCACCCTCACCAGCCGCCAAAAGATAGACGGCGTGCCGGTGCCCATGTGCGGGGTGCCCCTGGCCGCGGCGGACGCCTACATCAACCGGCTGGCCTCCCTGGGCCACAAGGTGTCCGTGTGCGAGCAGGAGTCGCTCCCCCTTCCCGGGGAGAAGGTCGCGAAGAGGAGGCTCACCCGCATAGTGACCCCCGGGACCATCCTGTCCCAGGAGGAAGGCGACCCCTCCGGCCGCTTCCTGGCGCTCGCCCTCCGCTACCCCTTGGAAGGGAGTCCGGGACACCCCCTTGGGGCTTCCCAAAAGCCCGCAAGCGATGACCCAAACGATCCCACAAGCCACAACCCGAACGCCCCCTCACACGATCCCATAAAATCGGCCCCCAACGCGGCCCCCACGGTAAACAGCCCCATTGGCCCTGCCTGGTACCTGGCATCCATCGACCTCTCCACCGGGGACTTCGACCTGGCCAAAGGCGACGGGCTCCAGGACATCCTGGGGGAGCTCGCGAGGATGGGCCCCAAGGAGCTGCTCTGCGTGGCGGAGCCCCCCCAGGACCTCTCGGAGCACGCGGGGCGTGCCGGGATCTTCCTCTCGGTCATAAGGCCCGACCCGGACCCAATGGGGCAGCTTGGCGGCACCCTTCGGGAAGACACCCCCGCGGGCGGCGCGGACGGGATCTCCCAGGAGCCCGGGGCGATACTCGCCGCGGGCACCCTGCTGGGTTATCTGAGGACACTCGCCCCGGGGGCGGATCTTGGCCACCTGGGGAGCCCAAGGCTCCTGTGGCGGGGCAGGCACCTGGGGCTCGACGAGGCGGCCATCCGCAACCTGGAGCTGGTCTCCTCCCTGAGGGACCAGGGCCGGGAAGGCACCCTTCTGGGCCTTCTGGACAAGGCCCAGACCCCCATGGGCTCAAGGCTCATAAAGGCCTGGCTCACATGGCCGCTTAGCGAGCGGGAGGGCATAGAGCTCCGCCACGAGGCACTGGGCGAGCTTATCGGCCAGAGCCTCCTGAGGGACAACATGGCCTCGCTCCTAAAGGGCGCGAAAGACCTCGAGCGGGGCATGGCGAGGCTAGCCCTGGGAAGGGGCGGGGTAAGGGATCTCCTGCTGGTAAGGGAGGCGTTGAGGCTCGCCCCCATGCTCCGGGATCTTTTGGGGAACGCCTCCTCCAGGCTTCTTGCGGAAATAGCCGGCGGCCTGAACCCGCCCGAGGGGCTGGCAAGGCTCCTGGAGGGCTCGCTTCGCGACCCCTCCGGGCTCCCCCCGGGGAGCCCGGAGGGGGCCTACCTTCCGGAGGGGCTCTCCCCTGCGCTCGACTCCCTGAGGGAACTCGAGTCCGGCGGCAGGCGCAAGATTGCGGAGATCGCGGCCGAGGAGAAGCAAAAGACGGGCATCCACAACCTCAGGGTGGGCCACACCAGGGTCTTCGGCTACTACCTGGAGCTGGGCAGGAACCAGCTGGGCAAGGTCCCCCCGAACTGGCAGCGCAAGCAGACGCTCTCCACCTCCGAGCGCTACGTGACGCCCGAGCTCCTGTCCTGGGAGGAAAGGATACTCACCGCCGGGGAAAAAAGGGCGACGCTCGAGGAGAGGATTCTCGCGAACCTCAAGAGGAGGGTGGCCCGGGAGGCGAGGGCCGTGAGGGCCCTCGCCTCGGGGCTGGCGAGCCTCGACGCCCTGTGCTCGCTCGCGACGGTGTCCCAGCGGCACGGCTGGGTAAGGCCCGAGCTCTGCGAGGACGACGTCCTGGAGATAAGGGGGGGATCCCACCCCGTGGTGGAGGCCTCGCTTCCCAAGGGCGAGGATTTCGTGACCAACGACGTCACCATCAACCAGCGGGAGAGGATACTGGTCATCACCGGCCCCAACATGAGCGGGAAATCCACCATACTCAGGCAGACCGCGCTAATCGTCATCCTCTGCCAGATGGGCTGCTTCGTGCCCGCGAAGTCCGCGAGGCTCTCCCTTCGGGATCACGTCTTCACAAGGGTGGGGGCGGCAGACGATCTGACAAGGGGCCGCAGCACCTTCATGGTGGAAATGAGCGAGACCGCGAGGATACTCCGCAAGGCCACCTCCCGGAGCCTTGTGATCCTGGACGAGGTGGGGAGGGGCACCTCCACCTTCGACGGGCTCGCCATCGCCTGGGCCGTCGCCGAATACCTCCACGACCGGGACGGGAGGGGGGTTCCCACCCTCTTCGCGACCCACTACCACGAGCTCATAGACCTCGCCCGCCACAAGCCGCTCGCCGTGAACCACAACGTCTCGGTCAAGAAGTGGGAGGGCAAGGTGGTGTTCCTGAGGAAACTCATGCCCGGGGGCACCAGCAAATCCTACGGCTTGGCCGTGGCCGCCCTCGCGGGCCTTCCCAGGAAAGTCATGAGAAGGGCTTCCGAGGTCTTAAGCGACCTCATGGAGGGGGCCGAGAAATCCATCCGCCCCGAGATCCGCCCGGCCGGGCTCTTCCCGGAGCTCGCCACAATCCCCCGGGGGGCGGGCCCCCCGGGGGAGCTCCCGGCCCCGGCCCTGAGGCTGATAAACGACCTCAGGGACCTGAACCCGGACTCCCTCACCCCCCTGGAGGGGCTCAACCTCCTCTCGGAACTAAGGGCCAGGGCCAAGGACCTGCCGCTTTGACAAGGGTAGCCCTCACGCCATTGGCCCTGCTTCTTCCGCCGCTATTGTCCCTGGCCACGCTCTTGCTGTTGTCGGGCGCCCTCTTGGCGGACGGGGAGCTAGCCCGGGCGAGGGAGGCCAGGGCCGCCTTCCTGGGGAGCGACCAAGAGAGGGATAGGGCCTCCTGGCAGAGGCTAATCACCCAGTTCGAGCAGGCTGCCAAGGTCCAGCCCAGGGTCCACTACAGGACGCTCGCGAACCTTGAGGCCGCCCAGCTCGCGATGCGCTCCCACTACCGCTTCAAGTCCAAGGACGACGCGGCCAAGGCCCAGAGGCTGGCTCGCTCGGTCCTCAAGGACTGCCCGCGCTGCGAGGCGGCGCCCGGGGCCCTGTTGGTGCTCGGGAGGTCCCTTGCCGCCGCCGGGAGGCTGGACGACGCCTACCGGGAGCTCATGAAGGTGGAGCTGAGCCACCCTGACTCCCCAGAGGTGGCCGAGGCCAGAGGCATAATGTCCTCCCTCCGGGCCGGGAACTCACCTGCCCCCTACCCGCCCGGGGACACCGGCGCAAGCGGCGCAAGCGCCGCTTCCGCCGCAAGCCCCCCGAAGGCCCAGGGCCCCGCAAGGCCCGCAAGGCCCAGGCCAAGCCTAAAAACCCCCGTGAACCCGCCTGTCAAGGCCCCGCCCCCCAGAAAGGACGGGCTCGCCCAGGTCTACGCCTACTCCCTCACGGATATGGGCGAGTACTCGGTTGTCACCGCCTGGCTCGACCAGGTGACGCCCTACGTCTACAACCTGGTGCCGCCGGCCAGAAGCGGCGGCAGCTACCGGGTCTACGTGGACCTGAGGGACGCGAGGCAGGCACCGGGGCTCGCGGCCAAGCTCAAAAACAGCTCAAGGCTCGTGCAACTCGTGAAGGCCAACCAGTTCGACCAGAAGACGGTTAGGCTGGTGGCCGATCTTAAGGAGCCCTACCCCTACCAGCCCACCTTCCTGGACAACCCGCCCAGGATGGAGCTCCTCATAAGCGACGACCCGGGGCTCATGCCGCCCAGGGAGGCTGACGCGCAGCCCCAGCCCAGGGCGGGGGGGAGCAAGCCTCCCAGAAGGCCATCCGACATAAGGCCCACCAAGGGGCCGGCCGACTCCCTGGCAAGGCAGCTGGGCCTGAAAATCAGAAAGGTGGTGATAGATCCCGGGCACGGCGGAAAGGACGGCGGTGCGAGCGGCTTCGGCCTCAAAGAGAAGGACATCGCCCTTAGGGCCTCGAAGATGCTCGCCACCAAGATAAGGTCTAGGCTTGGCCTTGAGGTGCTGCTCACCAGGGACACGGACAAGTTCGTGACGCTCGACAGAAGGGGCAAGATCGTGGTCGACAACAAGGGCGACATCTTCATCTCCATACACGCGAACTCCAACGGCATAGCCTCGGTCGAGGGCATCGAGACCTACATCCTAAACTTCGGGACGGATCCCTCGGCCATGACGGTGGCCGCCCGGGAGAACGCCTCCTGGGACAAGTCCATGTCCGAGCTATCCGGGATCCTGGACCAACTGGCAAAGAACACCAAGGTAGCGGAATCGCGGGTCATGGCCAAGAGCATCCACCAGGGGGCCCTTTCCCAGCTTCGCAGCAAATACAAGGTAAGGGACCTTGGCGTCAAGGAGGCCGTGTTCGTAGTGCTCCTGAACACGGATGTCCCCGCCGTCCTAATCGAGATGGGTTTTCTGTCAAACCAGGGAGAGGCGAAAAGGCTTAACGACGATGCCTACCTGGAACTCATGACCGACGGCATCGTGGACGGATTGGCGGCCTACATAGCGGGGCTCCCCCGCTGAGGGGATAATGCCGATATCTTATGCCTTCGCCTGCGTTATTGGCTTTCTTGGAATTTGGCGTCCATTGGAATTTGGCTTCCATTGGAATTTGGCATCCATTGGAAACAAAAAACAAGCGGCAAATTTTCCGGTATTTTGTCAAATATCAAAATTTGTATTTTATCACATTTGTCCAGTGTCACTTGTCACTAAAAGCCATTGATAGTATAATTGTCATTAAGGCAGGCACCGGAAACGGTCGCCTATTATATAAAGCTGAGGCCCTAGGCCCCATGCAGGGCCCAGATCACGGCGTTGGCTACTCCATGTGGAAAAGAAGCGTCTTTCGGGATAATCCCGAAGGACGCTTTTTTAATCTTCCTCAAATCATGCCATAATGAAACAAGCTAAAACCGCTTTTGGCATGTTTTTGGATTTTTATTGAATGTTACCGCTTATTAGGGGTTATGGCGGCTGAGCGTGGTTTTAGGCGATAATTTTCCAAAAAATATCCGGACTAACTTTCCGTTTCTTGAGCCGTGACTGATTTTAGAAAAGTTACCGATGGATTACCGCTGGATTTCCGATGGATTACCGATGGATTACCGATAGATTCCCGATAGATTCCCGCTAGATTTCCGCATGATTTCGCATCTCTGTAATCTTGCAAATAATTGGCAGTTGCGGAAAATGATGGGATGCCAGCCTCATCATGAAACTTTTTTCTTAGACGTATGCAAAGATTAATCCGATAATCACTGTTTTCCAAAAACCTTGTTATTCCATTCCAAATTTTAAATGTTTTCTGATTTAGCCTACAAATTGGACGCATTTCAGCCTTGCGCTGGGGCAGGATTTGATTTAAAATAGTTTTTATGGGTTTGAAAAACCTTTTTACAAATGCCATATTTAGGTTAATTGCCTATAATAAGGGATCAAATAATGCAAATAACATTTTATCTAAAAAAAAGACCCAATCCCACGGTGAAACCATGACGATACCTAGGTTTGTCGACTTCATCCTGCCCGTTCTCAAAACAGCCGAGCACGGGGTGCTGACCGCACGCAATGCCGTCGATCCCGTCGCAAAGGAACTTTTGCTAAAGCCAGCGGACATCAACCAGCTATCCCCTAGCGGAAAATCCCGGCGGGTCGCAAAAAGCATTTCATGGGCAATAAGCTACCTCCGCCAGGCAAGGCTTATCCGGCGCACAAAGCGCGGCGAGTACGTGATTACCGAGGAAGGCAGCAAGGTGCTCGCATCCCCTCCGAGCGTCATAGACAACGCTTTCCTGTGGCAGTACGAGTCCTTCAGGGAAAGCCACCCGCACTACAAGCCTAAAGGCACGGCCGATGCCAAGCTACCTGTGCACAACGATCACGAGACACCCGAGGACACCATCACGCACGTCGTTGCGCACTTGGATCTCGATCTGCTGGAGGAACTCAAGGCCGAGATAATAGAGCTTTCGGCCGAGGGCTTCCTGCGCCTGGCCCAGGAGGTGGTCGAGACCCTGCGCTACGGCTCAAACGATCCAGCCGACGGTTTTGACACCGAGCTCATAAACGTCAGGACCTTCGTGCTAAGGGATCCTTTGGGCCTCGAATCCATATGCGTGAGGGCGGTCCATAAGACCATGGACCTTGTGTCGAAGGCGGAGTTTGCGGACTTCATAAGTTCCATGGGCAACATGCGCAACGGTATCTACATAACCGACGGCTCGTTCCCCAAGGAAGTGAGGCAGCAGGCCGAAAAAGAAGCCAAGAACATCAGCCTAATCGATCTTGACCATCTGACAAGTCTCATGCTCCGGTACAACATCGGCTTGCGCATCGAGCGCATGGTCGAGATAAAAAGCGTGGACAAGCACTTCTTCGACGAGCTGGGGCTCTGAGCCTCTGGGGCTTTGAGCCTATAGAGCTTGCGAATCAGGCCAAGGCAAGGCCGCCCCTATGGCCAGGCCCTTTTCCAGGACGAAGCCTTAAAGCGGGTGCAGCATCGCATGCAGGGCTACCAGCGGGGCCCTGGGCCTGAGGCCCAGGGATAGGTAGAGGGAGAGTGCCGGCAAGTTCCAGGCGGCAGTCTCCGCGCGTATGGAGCTGGCCCCCTTGTCCCTGAGAACCCCCAAAAGGTGCCGCATCATGAGGCCGCCCAGGCCTTGGTTGCGCCTTTCCTCGTTCACGTGAAGTATGGAAAGGGTGGCTTCCTGGCCCTGCAGCTTGGCCATGGCGAAGCCCAGGGCTACACCCTGGCGCTGGTCTTTGGCAAAGACCGCGACGTCGCCCGCCGAGAGCCCGTCCTCCGCCACCCTCCTCCAGAGCTTCCTGTGGAAGTCCTCCGGGAGGAAGGGCCCGTGGAGGTGGTGGCCGTCATAGAAGAGGTCCCCCAGCTGGCTGAGCAAGGTGTGGACATCCTCCTCCTCCGAGCCCCGCAGGGTAACCCCCAGGGTCTGGGGCTTGGGGCCGGTTCCGCCCATCGGCTCCTTTTCGATGGGCCCCACCAGCACGGTGCTCGCCTCGGCGAACTCGAAGCCCACGGCGCAAAAACCCCTCACCAAGGCAGGGTCCTGCGGAAGCTTCGCCGAGAGGAAGGACATGCCCTCCCTCCTGGCAAGGGCCTTGCCCTTGCCAGCCAGGGACTGGGCAACCCTCTGCCGGGACGCCTGATCCGGATCGACCACGTAGGGCCCCTTGAGCCTTGCCGAGCCGTGCCCCAGTATGGAGCCCTCCAGGGCCTGCGGGTGGAAGATAAGGAGCCCCCTGGCCGGATGGCTGTCATCCGCCCAGAGCACCTTGGAACGGTCGAAGGCCACGTCCAGGGCCAGATCCCTTATGTCCTTGGGGGCAAGCTCCGGGTACCACAGGGAGAAGGGGGGCTGCATGCCCTTCTGCTCCCTTGAGACCAAGGTGAGGGTGGCGGCAAGTATCCTTGCCGTCGCCTCGTTATGCTGCCTGGTCACGTTCTCCATCGCCCACCCCGATGGGCCCCCGCCCTTTGGGCGGGGGCCTTTTGGCCTCTTACGCTCAGGCGCCCCCGGCGGGCCCCAGGCCCGCCTCCTTCCTCTTGAACAGTTCGTATTTGCTGGTGTTGTGGTAGCAGTTGCGGCAGACCTCCGAGGCGGAATGCCCCAGGTTTCGGCCGACCAGGTCCCTCTGGGCCCCCATCCTGTCGGAGAGCCAGGCCTCCTGTAGGCCCGTCTCACCGAAGACCCCTATGGTGTGGCATTCGCGGCCGTCCGCGTCCTGGCCGCAGAACTGGATGCGGCCGTCGTATTTCACCTCCAAGGCCAAGAACACGTCCACGCACTTGCCGCGGCTAAGGCCCTTGGACTGGTTCGCGAGGTAGGGGGCGACCCTTGGGCTCCCGGACACGAAATTGAGGTTGGTGAGGTCTATGGCCACCTTGTCCACGTAGGGGAGCCAAGACTCGGTAAAAGCCTTGGGATCCCCCTCGGCCAGCTCGTTTTCCAGGACGGAGGTGAGCAGGCTCAGGAAGGGCCTTTTGGCCGAACCCCTCACGATTGACGCCATCCTGATGTTCCTAGACAGCAGCGCGTAGTCCCCCTTGCGCCTGTTAAAGAGATACTGGGGCTCGTTCAGGCCCTGGAGGGAGAACTGCAGGTCGTCCAGGCCCATCTCCACAAAAGCCCCCATCATCGCCTCGGTGAGCAGAAGCCCGTTGGTGTAGAGCTTGAGGCCTATGGAGCGCTCCTTTGCCAGCCCCGCGAGCCCAAGTATCCTTGGGTGCATAAGCGGCTCACCCCAGCCGGTGAACCTTACCGCCGCCCCCTCGTGCCTTGCGCACTCATCGAAGAGTTCCCTCGCGAGCCCGAGGTCCAAGTAGCCTATCGGCCTCTTGGAAAGCTGCCTGGAGCAGAAGAGGCAGTCCAGCTGGCAGGCGTTGGTGGGCTCCAGGTTCACGAAGAACGGGAAGGGCCGGGGCGGGTCATAGGAGCGCAGCCAGCCGTCGGACCCGTATATCCGGAAAAAGGGGTCGGACCCCGGGCCCTCCCGGTAGGTGAGCAAGAGCCTAACCCCGCACGCCCTGGTACACAGACCAGAACCCCATCGCGACGAAGATGCCCCCGGCTATGATCTTGAGGACCTTGGGGTTCACGAAACGCAGGACTATGTCCCCCGCCAGGACCCCCAGGAAGGTCGCAAGCACCAGCGCGAGGCTTGCGGCCACGAACACGCCCCAACGGCTAAGGGCGCCCCCGGCGACGAAGGTCATGGTGGCTATCTGGGTCTTGTCCCCCAGCTCCGCCAGGAATATGCTGAAAAAAACCGGTAGCATTAACTTGATGTCAAACATTTCGAGGCCTCCCACCCCAAAGTCCGCATCTTATCACAAAAGCGGGGGGATTGCCCTCCTAATCGGGAAAACGGCCACCCATCCCAAGGAGCCGGAAGTGCCCGGAGGCGCCCGCAAGGGCGCCCTCGGGCACTTCCTATGGAGTGCGGCCCTTGGGCGCAGGATCCCTCTACCTATTGTAAACTTTATGTAAAGTAGATTGCGGAAATACGTAAAAGCGTCACTGTCATCTTGTGCGGCAGCATGGCAAGCATTTGCCTCGGCGGCCTGCTTACGCGCAAGTTTGAAAAGCCCCCATCATTTGCGCTCTGTTCTTATCCTTTCCCGCACTTGATGCCCGTTTGGAAAAGGCCGGCCCCCTTGCGGGGGCCGGCCCTCTCTTGCTCCTGCCCGGCTGACCCATGCCAGCCGGATTTCTATGTGTCCTATCCCTAGTATGTTCGAAACACCTTCGTGGTGTCTTCATGCGGCCAAAAGGCCTTTTTGGCGCAAATCAAACAGGCCTTATGGCTAATGTGCTATTATCCATCGATATGCCTATTGTGCAATTACCCCAATAATTCAATGAATGTTGGTTCTCAATCCTCCCTTTGGACTGGCTCAAAGAAAGCCAGAGTCTAATGATCCTAAGACGTTTAATGGATCCGATCTTAGTCGTAAACCCATAAGATGAAACACACGGCCGTGATCAACAAGAAGACAACATCGCATAGGATACCATACACCATTGTCCCCCCTCTTTCATCTTTCTCCTCAAAAACCTATAAACAAAAAGGCCTTATCAACAGGGCTTTTGGGGGTTTTACCCCGCCTGCCCATGATTCCAATATCACACCTTATCCGTGATTTGTCACTTTCTTGGATCAAAAAGGTTAAAAAATTTTCAACTTTTTCATAAGTTTTGCCTGTTTTTTGCCTCCGTCAAAACAAGAGCCCATAGGCTTTCCTCTTTGTTTTGATCCGAATAGATGTTATAACCGTGTGAGTTTGGGATTGTATGCGGTTTTGGAAATGCCGGTATTTTATGGGGAATCCGGTGGGATTTGGCTGATTTGGCTGGTTTTGGGGATAGTTGCATGCTTTTGGGGCAGACAAAAAACCGCTCATTTATGCGCTTTTATAGCTCTTTTATAGCCCTGTCATCGAAGTCCTACGATTCCCCTGCATACTAAGGAAGGCTTCATGCTTTTAGGCTTTTAATGGCATTTAATGGCATTTAATGGCTTTTTAGGGCTTGTAATGGCTTTTTAGGGCTTTTTAGGGCTGATTAAATGATGCCGCTTTTTGATTAGCCCTTAACTCTTGACTAACTCTTGACTAACTATTGATTTACTATTGATTTACTATTTATTTACAGTTTATTTGCTACTTATTTACTTTTGATTAACAATTGATTAACCTTTGCCGCCCACTATCTTAAAATCCGTGTCTCCCTCAAGCTCCAAGCCGTTTAGGAAAAAGAGAAGTTTGTGGGCACCTAGTGTCTGTTTCCTGATGGAATAATCCTTAAACCTTATCCGCTTCTTCCCTGTAAGGCAACCAGAGGCACCAACGGTCATTTCCTTGAAGAAGAAAAGTTTGCCTGACTTTAGGTTATTTTTCGCCATATGCATTACACGGTACTCAAGGCGGAGTCTTCCTCTTAGTTGTTTGGTAAATTTTAGGCAAAACGATGCTTCAAGGGCATCCCCTAAATGCAATACCTTTGGCGAAACCGAAAAGGATGCCGACTCCAATGATTTGGCTACGGCTGCGCCCTTGGCATAGCCAAAAAAATCCATTGCCCTTTTGTTCTTGTTTTTAAGAAGCGTCCTTGCGCCCCTTTCGAGTATCCAATCGGAATCCTTTCCTCTTCCTATGTGCTCTTCTATAAAAGATACCACTAAATCGGGGTTATCCTTGGATATGTCGTTTAGGTTGTTTGCGACACTTTTCCTAACATATTGACTGGAATCGTCCAAGAGGGTCTCAAGGATAGCTAATATTGGCAAAGGATCTTCAATAAAGCACTGAAGATTCCCGCCCCATGGGAGCCTTGGCCTAATTCCTTCCGAGCTTAGCCTCCTGACTTCCTCATCCTGGCTTTTGGCAAATCTTTCAACGTGCTTCATGGCCCTGTTGGGATCGAACTCTATGAACGGCCTTATGCCGAACTCGGCCGAGGATCCCTTGGTGAACTCTTCCAAGGCCGAAAGCGAAAAATCGAAGTCTTTGTCGTTTACGCCAAAAAGTGCCACGTAGGCCGGGAACACTATGCCTGGAAGGGAGCCTAATGCGGATTTTACCTTTAGCAGTATAAGGACGTTTTCCCTAAAGCTTCCCGGCATGTGCTCCCCCAGGGCCTCGGCAATCCGTTTTACCCTCTCCTTAAGCTCAAGACTGTCAAGATCCTTAAGGGCCGCTTTAAGGAACTTCTTTTCCGGAAATCCTTTCGCCTCTTCCAATATTCGCTTAGCCAATTTCCTTATAAGGCTTTCCGAAAATCGGTTTTTGAATGGCTCCGCCATTTTGAATGCAACCCCTTTACAGTGAGATTATTGCCTGCCTTTTAGAGAGATTATTACTTAAACCGATCCAAAATTACACTACAAAAGCAAAAAATTCGCCGGAATGCTCCCTTGGTTATCTTTCCCATGCCCCTAAAAATCAGCTCCAACAAAGCAGCCCACATATCAGCCCCTACATAGCAGCCCACATATCAGCCCCTACATGGCAGCCCACACATAGAAGCCCACACATGGCAGCCCCCACATAGAAGCCCCCGCAAAGAACACCATTTGCCCCCTGTTTTGATATTCCCAAGGGCAGGATGTCCTTAAGTCCCCAGCGGCTCTTGGCGAAGGTCCCTACGAGCCCAACTTTCCTAACCACAAGCAGACCGCGGCTGGCACCCCTCTGGCCCTGTCAGGGCCTGTCAGGCCCTGTCACCACTTATTGCGGCGCCCCTTGCCCTTATGGTAGGATATCACGGTACTGCCACAAAGCCTGAAGCACGTTTCATAGCACGGCGCCCTTGGCCTATGCGCCCAAAATATAATTGCCTGCGATTTTAGGGAAAATCCACCAAAAAAGCAGCACCTTTGCAAGGCACGTAAAAAATGCAGCCCCACACAAAGCCTCCCAAGAGCCCCTCCCTTTCGATCCCTTGGCACCCAAGAGCCCTTGCGGCCCGCACCCCCCTGGGGGCAAGGCCCCCAATGATCCCGTTGCGGGGGATGCTCTTCGCCCTGCTCTTCTTCTGGGCAAGCCTTCTTGTGCTTCCCCAAGGGGCCATGGCCGTGCCTGCCGAGGAGACCGGGGCCCCTCCCGAGCTTACCCAGTGGGAGAGCTGGGTGCTCTTCGGGAACGACTATGCCCTGTGCCCGCCCTTCCGCGGGAACAGGCAACTGGGCACCTGCGCCATGCCGCAGTGGCTTAAATTGGACCTTGACGAAAAGGGCGGGACCTTTTCCGGGGTATGGTCGGTGTGGGGCAAATCCAAGGTGACGCTCCCCGGGGACGCGGGCCACTGGCCAAGGAACCTCAAGGGCAAGGTTGACGGGGCCGCAGAAAGCCCCCTTCCGGTGGCTGGGGAGCGGCTCCCCTTTGCGGAGCTGGGTCCTGGCATCTGGGAGCTCGAAGGGTCCTTTGAGTGGGACTTCCTCCCTGAGACCCTGACTGTCCCCGCGGGGGGGATTGTAAGCATAAGCCTTTCGGGGAGCCCGCTCGAGTTCCCCCAGTCCGATCTCGATTTGGCGAACGGGGTCCAGAGCGTGTGGCTCAAGCCCCGGGCGCAGGCCTCCAAGGACACCCCCGAAAGCGAGGAGGCGGTTCCCAGGCAGAACACCCTTTCGGCCGTTGTCAACCGGCTCGTGACCGACGGGCAGCCGATGAGGGTGCTGACGGTTGTGAAGCTCTCCGTGTCAGGGGACACACGCGAGGAGCTCCTCCCGGACGTCCTGCTCCCAGGGTCAATCCCCGTGTTCCTGAAATCAGGGCTCCCCGCGAGAATAACCAAGGAAGGGCTCAGGGTCCAGGCCCGCCAAGGGGTCTACGAGGTGAGTGTGCTGGCGGTTGCCGAAAAGGAGGCCGCGAGCCTCGGGCCGGTGACGGGCATCTACGGGACCGAGCACTGGGCCTTCCAGCAGGCCCCGTCGCTCAGGCAGGTTGAAATCAGCGGGGCCCCCCAGGTGGACGCCACCCAGGCGGACGTACCCTGGAGGAACCTCCCCATCTACGCCCTGGGCGAGGGCATGTCGCTTGATTTCCAGACGCTCAGAAGGGGGGACCCCGACCCAGGCCCCAACCAGCTCACCCTTGCGCGATACTGCTGGCTGGACTACTCGGGGGACGGGCTCTCCTGCCAGGACGCCCTAAACGGGGAGATGCGCAGGGACTGGTACCTGACGGTGGACAAGCCGCCCTTCGACCTGGGCCAGGTGAGCGTGGGCGGCGAGCCCCAGGTCATCACCTGGCAGCTGGACCCCAAGGGCCAGAAGGTGCCGGGCATACAGCTGCGCTCGGGAAACGTCAGGCTCACGGCGGATCTGAGGCTGGAGGGTTTCAAGGGCCTGCTCCCGGCCTCCGGTTGGGGCCAGAACCTCCAGGCGGCCTACTATGACCTTGAACTGCCCCCGGGCTACAGGGTCCTCTACGTGAAGGGGGCGACCGCGGAGACCGGGGAGCTCCCCGCCGCCTTCATGGACAACTGGACCTCGCTCGACCTCTTCGTAATCCTGGTGGTGGCCATATCGGCCTGGAAGCTCCTTGGCAAGAGGTGGGGGATCATAGGGGCCTTGGCCTTGGTCATCTCCTACCACGAGTTCATGTGCCCGAGGCTTGTGTACCTGCACTTGCTTATCGCCATCGCCCTTTTGAAGGTGCTCCCGCAAAAGGGCAAGGCGAGCTTCCTCACAAGGGCCTGGAAGTTTTTGGCGACCCTTGCCCTGATAGGCTTCGCCGTGTCCTTCACCATCCACCAGGCGAGGATAGCCATCTACCCCCAGCTGGAGTCCAACCGGAACCACGGGGCCGGCTACCCTTTGTCCCGGGCCTTCTACCAACCCAAGTTAGGGTCCCACTTGCGGGAATTCCAATCAATGGTGGGATCCCCCTCCATGGTGGTCTACGAGGAGGACTCCTACCCGGGGGGCTCCGCCAGGAGGAACCAGTCCCTGCTGATGGACCGGGCCAGCCCGGCGCCCCCGATGGACAAATCCCGCTCCGCCGCGCGCGGGGACAGGGCCCCCAAACCCGTCCTCAACAGCATGGTGACCCAGGCTACCGAGGCCAAGGCCCAGAACACCTTCGCAAGGCCCAAGTGGCACTGGAGGTCGGTGCTCATCGGCCTGAACGGCCAGGCCACCAAGGACCAGATGATTGAAATCAGCCTGATACCGCCCAAGGCCCACACCGTCCTGTGCTTCCTCCGCATAATCCTCCTCTGCCTGTTCTCCCTTGCGCTCATCTCCTACGGCCGCGACTGGTGCAAGGGCGGGGCACTGTCGGGCTTTTTCCCGCTGACGCCGGAACCCAGGGGCGCCCCGTCGCCCACCGACGGGCCCCCCCCCGAATCCGGCAGCGATCCCTCCCCCTCCCCGGAAGGGGATCCCGGGCCCTCCCCGGAAGGGGATCCAGGGCCAGGCAGGGGCGCGGGCCCCGCGCCCCTGCCTGGAATCCTTCTTGCCTTAGCCCTGGGGCTCGCCTTTTTGGCGCAGGGCTTTCCGGCCCTTGCCCAGCCCCCGGACCGGGCCGCCCCGCAGCCCGCCCCCCCCGTCAGGGCGCCTGGCGGGGTGACGGCCCCGGGGTCGCCGTTCCCGCCTGATAAGCTCTTGGACGAGTTCAGGATGAGGCTCCTGAAAGAGGAAGAGGGGCTGCCCCCAAGTGTATCCGGGCTCGAGGTATCCATCGACAAGGATCTCAATATCACCCTGCGCTTCCAGGTGGAGGCCCACAAGCCGGGCTTCGTGCCCCTCCCGCAGCTGGACAACACGCTCTTCAGGCCCTCCTTCGCGACCCTTTCCACCGGGGAGAGCCTGCCCATCCACACGGCCCGCATTGGCACGGACGCCGTGCTCTGGGTCTACGTGCCTGGCGGCATAAGCGATCTGAGCTACGGCGGGAGGCTCAGGCGGACGGACTCGTTCCAGATAAACTTCCCCGACTCCCCGCGGCCCAAAAGGGTGACAAACCTCGCCGAGGGCTGGGGCGTGGAGGGGCTCGACAGGGACAGGGCCCTTACCGGAAACAGCCTCTTCTTCTCCAGGGAGGCGCAGGCCGGGGGCGTCGTTCCGGAGGCCGGCGCCGGGGGCGCCGCGGGGGAGGGCCAGGGCGAAAGCCAAGGCCAAGCCCAGGGCGACGGCCAGGAAGGCGGGGGCGGGGCCGCAGGCCCCGCGGGCGACGAATCCGCCGACCTCGGCGGGGAGAACATCCTTAGCCCCTGGTTCGAGGTGGAGCGCTGGGTGTCCCTCGGGCTCGAGCTCAAGGTCATAACGACCGTAAAGCCCATAGGGCGGCCCGGGACGCTCACCTTGGACCTAATCAAGGGCGAGAGGCCCACCACCCCGGGCATGAACGCCCGGGACGGGAAGATTGTGCTGAACTTCACGCCCACGACCAAGTCCCTTTCCTGGGAGAGCACCCTGAGCCTGGAGGATGGGGCCGTGGAGCTTGTCGCGGGCGACGGGCCCTACTCCGAGTCCTGGGTGCTGGACGCGGCCACCCTGTGGGCCGTCAGGATCTCGGGGCTCGACCCCATACACAGCGTGTCCCCCAACGGCTACTACAACCCCCGCTGGGAGCCCTGGCCTCGCGAGTCCGTGAGGCTGGAGGTGACAAGGCCGGTGCCCGTCCCAGGTGGCTACCTCGTGGCCGACCGGGGGCAACTTTCCATAAGGGTGGGCAAGGAGAACCGCCAGCTCACGCTCGATCTTTCGATCCGCACGAGCCAGGGCGGCAACCACTCCTTCGCGCTTCCCCTGGGTTCCGAGATAACCGATCTCTCCCTTGACGGGAAAAGCCTGCCCTTCCGCCCGGCGGAACCGGGCTCGGGGAAGGGGCCGCTGGTGAACGTGCCGCTCTCCCCTGGCGAGCACGAGCTCGAGGTTAAATGGCTGGACCCCACGCCTGTGTCCCTTCTTACCAAGGCGCCTCAGTTGGATTTGGGGCTATCGGCCGCCAACATCGAAATACGCATGCATACGCTGCCCGATCGCTGGACGCTTCTCGTGGGCGGGCCAAGGCTTGGGCCGGCCGTGCTCTTCTGGTCCTTTGCGGCTGCCCTTCTTGTCTTCTCCTTCCTCTTGGGGAGGATCAGGCTCACCCCGCTTAGGACGCTCTCCTGGTTCCTGTTCTTCCTGGGCCTCTCCCAGCTGTCCTTCGTCTCTTCCCTCATAGTCGCCGGCTGGCTTTTGGCGCTGGGCCTCAGGGGCAAGGCCAAACCCATAGCGGGCCGCAAGCTCTTCAACTTCACCCAGCTCATGCTCTGCGTCTGGACGGCCCTGGCCCTTTACTTAATCTACAGGGGGCTCACCCACGGCCTGCTTGAGTCCCCGCAGATGTACGTGGAAGGGAACGAATCCAGCGACCACAACCTGCAGTGGTTCCAGGACAGGACCCAGGGCCCCTTGGCCCAGCCTTGGGTCATAAGCGTCGGAAACCGGCTCTACCAGTACCTGATGCTGGCCTGGGCCCTATGGATGGCCATCAACATCATCCGCTGGCTGCGTTGGGGCTGGAGGTGCTTCTCCTCCGGCATCCTCTGGCGGGAAAAACCCCCCAAGGCCTCCCCGCGCCCGCAAGAGCCAGTCCCCGTGGAAGGGCATGCGCCCGGGCAAGCGCCCCCGCCCGGCCAACTTGATGCCGGAAATGATCCAGGGCAGGATCCCGGGCAGGAGGCCGGACAGGAGGCCGGAACGGATCCAGGAAAGGAGGCCGGAACGGATCCCGGAAAGGATCCAGGCGATAATGGCTGAGCAAGGCCCATGCTCAATTCCCGCCTTTTGGAAGGCCTTTGCCAAGGGCCCGTAATTTTCCCAGCCTGATTTCATGTCGGGCATGGACAAGCCGGCTTTGGCGGGTTTAAAGTAGCGAGGGGGGGCTTGCGCCCTCCCGGGGCCGTCGGCCCCGGGAGCCTCCCCCGCTGCCGCTAAGGAGGTGACCAGTGACTACCCTACTGAACAACTCGGTCGAGAAGCTGGTCTCGGAGATAACCCGCTACATCCCCTTCAAGGACACAACCGAGGAGGGGGACGTGGTCTTCATCCTGAACGAGGTGAACTCCAACCAGGCGACCGGCAACTACGCCCAGGTCATCTCCTTTTCCAGGGACAACTCCAAGAGGGACGAATGGTGGTTCGTGGGGCTGGTGTTCCTCACTATCCCCGTGGTCCACTACACCTTCGCCCTGCAGACGCCCCACTTCACCGGCAGGGAAATCTTCACCATGGGCGGCAAGAAGGTCTTCATAAAGGCAGTCGACACCAAGAGCTTCCTGGGCAAAGACATGAAGGACGGGAGGGACCTGGGCGACGGCCAGGGCGGGGCCAAGGCCGGAAAACCCAGCTTCACCTTGGTGAAATAGGGTTTTTTGGTCCGCGGTGGTAGCCTGGGGCAAAGAGGCATCATTGCGTCTTATTGGAAAGCGCTCCCCCGTGCAAATGTATTCCCGCGCAGTTCCAAACCAGTTCCCGCGCAGTTACCAAGCAGTTACCACGCAGTTCCCAAGCAGTTCCCATACAGTTCCCATACAGTTCCCACACGGCTCCCACTCAGTTCCCGCACGGTTCCAACCCAGCAAGTCAACACTTCGATATTTAGTAAAATATAAAATGTCATAGACCATTAGCAGAAGTTACCGAAAAACAAACAAAGCCAAAACCAAAGCAAAGGCCAAGGCTAAGCCAAAGCCTAAGCCAAAACCAAAGCCAAAGCCAAAGCCAAAGCCATCCAGGAGACGGTCATTACGCCATGGGTTATGGTGATTCCATATTATTGTAAGAATTGTGGGATTTGCGGGGGTATGTTCGCTTTGAGGGGTTTGAGGGGTTTGACGGGTTGCAAAGATTTGGGTCGCAAAGATTTGGGTTGCAAAGATTCGGGTAGAAGGTTTGGCCTTAAAAGGTGGGACCACCCGGTCGATGGGTGTATCGACCGGATGGCATTGTGAACGATAGGTCTGTCGGCGGTTTTATAGGTAGGTTGTCATACGGGTAACACAAACCGAATGGTTGTGTCAGGAGGGATTCTTCGGGGCGATGGCTGCGCCAAGGCCTTAGGCCTTGCCGCGTCCTCGCCGCCATGACTTTTGCTTGCCAGGGTCGCATCCTGCCCTAAGTGGCGGATGCGCTGGGGCGGATGCGCCCATACCCCATGCCTTTTTTCCGGCACCCACGGTTGCAAGGATACTTGTCCCTAAGGATCCGTGCCACATGGAACCCTATGGCTGCGCTTTGGGCAGGGTGTTTCGTGAAACAAGCGTTTCAGGAATCCGGTCTCGAAAAAGCCAGGATGAATCGGGAACCCTGTGTTTTGTGAAAGCAATCCGCTATATGAGTGCGGCTTTACAAAAGTTTGATGGTTCCTGAAAGCACTTTTAAAAGCCCTATAGGTTTGGGCATATCCCGCTTGAGGTTTTTCCCAAGCGTGCGGAAGCGCTTGTACCGCTGGCATGCCGGCTGGCCCAAAAGACAAAACGGGCTACCGACAAAAGGGAAACGATTCGTTGTGCTGTGAAACTCGGCCTGAGCTGTTTTCCGCAATCCTGACCGTGGCAGGATTCAGTCGCCAGTGGCTGGTTTTTAAAAATCCCACCCAAAAGGGAAGGATCTCAAAAAAACAGCCTCAAACCAAGAGAAGGCCTGGGACCAAGGAATGCGGACTTTAAGACGCGTCGAAGGATATCGTAAGGCAAAAAGGGCTGAACCGAAGGCCGGGCGGTAGGACTTGATATAACCTTGTCCAAAGTTTGATAGTTTATACTGCATTCGCCTATTATTGTCAAGGTTTTTTTTACAGCCTAATAGAACGGCCTTAGTTTGCCTGCTTTAAAATAAGTTACTGATTATCCTGCTGTTTTTCCCCAAGGGTGGATACCGGGGCGCATTTTCTTTTAAATGTTTTGAAAAATATTTTTAAGACCCGGAAAAAAATAGCCTCCCAAAACCCCCGCGCCCACGCATCGCCTCCCTCCCAAAAGAGCCGGCATTACACACCGCTAATGGATGCCAGCAGACGACATACCCCTGGATCCTGTGATTGGACGGGGTTTGCCCTCGCTAAGAAGGGGGATTGGGCTTTTTTGGGCCCTTAAAAAGCCTTTTTCCGAGACGCTTGCAACTTAGGCCCTGCCCCTTGGCAGGAGGCGCCAAAAAGCCCCAAGAGGCAAAAGGAAGCACCAAGAGGCACCAAGGGGCCCCAAGACGCACCCTTGTCATATGCCTTTTGGGTCTGTTAGGGGGAGTCGCAGGGGATTTTAAGGAAATGTTGCCTTTTTGGCAAAAGACGCCCGGCCGTGTTTGGGGCAATCAGGGGTCCGGAGCGGGCAAAAAGGCTTTGGGAATTCTTGCGGCCGTTAGGCAATTTTTCGGGGCAACAAGGCTTAGAAGTTCCCGTCGGAATCCTTCACGACCCCGGCCACCATCTCCACGTAGCGGCACTTGGTCCTCTTAAGAAAGCCAAGATCGTGGCTCACCACCAGGAATGGGAGGTCCAGCTCGTCCAGGATTGCGATGAACCTCTCGGTCACGTTCTTGTCCAGGTAGGTGGTCGGCTCGTCCAGGATCAACATCCTGGGCCTCAGGGCCAGGGCGGTGCCCAGGGCCACCAGCCTCTTCTCCCCGCCGGAGAGGTCGTGGGTGACCCTTTTCGCGAAGTCGGCGATGTCGAGCCTTTCCAGGACCTCGCTTACCACCTTCAGGGCCTCGGCCTGGTCAAGCCCCATGTTGAGCGGCCCGAAGGCTATGTCGTCTTCCACTGTGGGGCAGAAGAGCTGGTCGTCGGAGTCCTGGAAGACGAAGCCCATGAGGGGCCGGACCTCCTGGAAGTCCCTCTCCTTTACCCGCTCTTTCCCGAATATGCGCACGACCCCGGAGCTGGGCCTGAGCAACCCCATGATGACCGAAAGGGCGGTTGTCTTGCCGCTCCCGTTGTAGCCCACCAGGGCCACCCTCTCGCCGTCCTCCACCCGGAAGTCCACCCCCCTCAAAACGGGTGGCCTGCCTTTGTAGGCGAAGGTGATGCCCTCAAGCTCTATCAGGGGATCAGGCGGCATCTTCGAGCTCCACGGCGAGGATGAGAAGGCTCAGGAAGACCAGGAAGAAGAGGTCCATGGCCTTGAAGGTGAACTTTGGCCTAAGCCAGAAGCGGCCCTTGTAGCCCCGGCACATCATGGCGGCAAGGACCCTGTCGGCCCGCTCGAAGCCGCGGACCAAGAGCATGCCGCAGAGGTTGGCGACGCTTCTGAGCGCATGCCTGCTTACCGTCGCCCGGAAGCCCCTTATGCGCATGGCGTTCCTGAGCCTTGAGTACTCGTCGCCCACCACCTGGATGTACCGGCTCATCAGCATCATGAGGGCCACGACCTTCTCCGGCACGCCCATGGCCCTGGCCCCGGCAAGCAAGCCGTATATGGGGGCGGAGCTCAGGATGGCGGCAGCCCCGAAGGTGATTGCCAGGGCCTTTAAGGAAATCAGTATGGAGAGATCCACCCCCTCCCTCGTGGCCTCAAACCCGAAGACGCCAAAAACGGGCTCGCCCCCCCCGAAGGAGAAGGGCAGGAAGAGCCAGATGAATATCAGGAAGGCGTTTACCCCCAGGACGTTCATGATGGATTTCAGGGAGAAAAGCGTCCCTGCGATGAAGCCCAGCGCGAGCGATCCCGCGAGACCCACCAGGGCCGCGTCCCTGGTCTTTAGGATCGCCAAAAGGACGGACCACAGGAACAGGGCCAAAATCCGGATCCTGGGGTCAAGGTCCCCCATGAGGAAATTGTCCCTCCCAAAACCCGATCCCGCAATCGTGGCTGCGGCCATAATCAAGCCCTTCCCATCATGCCCATGCCGGGAACCGGCCGTCCCGGTCAAAGGCGGTTTAAAGCAACCC
>JAITKK010000101.1 GCA_031278475.1 Deltaproteobacteria bacterium | reverse complement strand
AGGCTCACCTGCATGCCGCCCTTCACGCCCAGGTCGTTCTCCTCGGCCTTGAGGCAGTTGTTGAAGCAGCCGGTTACGCCCACCTTGAACTTGTGGGGCAGGGCCTGGCCGTAATACCTGGAGGAGATGGACAATGCGAGCGAATAGGTGTCTATGTTCCCGCTTGGGCAGACCTTGCTGCCCTGGCAGGCCGTGACCGTCCTCACCGCCGGGCCGCAGACCCCGGGCACGAGCCCCCCATCGGACAGGCTGTCCCTTATGGCCCCAACGTCCCTGAGCCTCACGAAGGGGATCTCGCAGCCCTGGCGCGAGGTGAGGTGGGCTATGCCCTTGCCGTACCTGTCGGCGCAGTCGGCTATGGCCCTCAGCTGCCTGGAGTCGAGCCTGCCGCCCACTACCCTGAGCCTGAGGGAGAAGCGATCCTTCTGCCGCTGCCGCATGAAGCCGCCGTTCTTAAGGGCCTTGTAGTCAACCGCCATGTCAAAAGCCTCCCGGAAAAAACACGCGCAGTTTGCGCCCCGCCTTGGCCATGGGCCAGAGAAAGGCGCCATTTTAATTATGCGGGATTGGATGCCGTTTTGGCCAATTAGGCATAAAGGGGATCCAAAATGATAACGGCATCATGAGCTTGAGCGGGGATGCCGCAAATATGGAATGTTAGTTCAAGGCCATGCAAGGGCCTGCAAGGGCATGCAACTAAATGGAATAATCGGCCTTGGAGAAGGCTATGCGCCTGTAGGCGTTGAAGTCGAGGTGCCTCTGGGCGAGAGCCGCCTCGTTCTTGGGGCCGTCCGACAGGAATGCGTCCCTTAGCTCCCTGAATGACTCCTCCGAATCCGCGATCACCTTGTAGCCGCTGCCGTTCACCAAGGGCAGGCCCTGGAAGGAGTAGTCGTCAAGCCGGAGGATGTCCTGGACCCTGCCGTCCCTTATGAGCACCGCCACCCTGTCCCTGAAGACCACGATGTCGAAGTCGTAGGGGTATTCGTAGGAGTCCCCGGACAAGGGCACCCGGTCGCCCACCCCGTAGAGGGCCGGGGCGTCACCAGGGCTCTTGGTCACCTCCCTTGTGCCGAAGCTCAGGTAATACTCCTCGAAGACCTCGGAGCGGGCGCTAAGAGCCCCCTTCACGAAACCGTGCCTCGCCGGTTCCTGGGCCATGGCAAGGGTCACTATGCCGCCGCCTGCCACGTCGTAGCCGTCCACCAGGACGAAACGGCCGGTGGCCTTGTGGCTCGCGAAGGGATCGAGCGCCAGGGCCTTCCTCAGGGATATCCCCACCTCGGCCACCTGGTTGAGCCCCACCTCCCTCGCCCCCTCGGAGGGGGCGAGGGTTCCGGAGTCGATGAGGCTGTGGATGGCATCGATCACCGCGTCCGTGGACGCGGTCGCGACCTTTAGCTTGTAGCGCCTCCCCACCCTCAGGGGCTCCTTCCCCATCCAGAACACCGAGGCCCTGAGCCTCGCCGCCACGACCGGGGGATCCGTCTGGTGGCTCACGATGTCGCCCCGCTGGTTGAAGAACTCGTCTTCCAGCGTTATGCCCACCGACTCCGGGGCCCTGGCCGACGTCCGCCTGTCCTTGGGGAGCCAGCTCTCAAGGGACAACACCCTGCTTGTCCTCCCGCCGGGGGAGATTAGGACCGTATCCCCCTCCCTTAGCGAGCCGCTCTCTACCCTTCCGGCTATTATGCGCCTTTCGTCGAATTTGTATACGTCCTGGACGGGCAACCTAAGGCCATCCTCCGAAGGTCCCTTGGCTATGCCGTCCAGGGCCCCCAGCAGGGTGGGCCCTTTGTGCCAGGGGAGCCTGTCCGAGGCTTTTAGGATGTTCTCCCCCGAAAGGGCCGAAAGGGGCACGAAAACGTCCGCCCCCATGCCAAGGGCAGCTAGGTAATCGCCAAGTTCTTCCACAATCTTCGCGAATGTCTCCTCGGAGTAGCCTACAAGGTCCATCTTGTTGACCAGGACACCCACCCTTGGGATCCCAAGAAGCCGCAGCATGTGGGCGTGCCTCTTGGACTGCTCCTCCACGCCGCGGGCCGCGTCCACCACCAGGAAGGCGCACTCCGCGTCGGACGCCCCGGAAATCATGTTCTTCAGGAACTCCACGTGGCCAGGGGCGTCTATTATCAGGTAATCCCTCTTGTCGGTGCTGAAACTGAGCCTTGTGGTGTCTATGGTGATGCCCTGCTTTCTCTCCTCCTCGAAGGCGTCAAGCAGGAACGCGAACTCGAAGTTCAGTCCCCTCTCTTTGGACGCGGCCATGGCCTTGTCTATGGCGCCCTGGGGGATGGAGCCCGTGTCGTAGAGAAGCCTTCCTATGACCGTGGACTTGCCGTGGTCCACGTGGCCCGTCACCACTATGCGCAGGGTCTCCCTCGGGGCGGCATTA
The DNA here is from genome assembly GCA_031278475.1 of Deltaproteobacteria bacterium. GTDB lineage: Bacteria > Desulfobacterota > Desulfarculia > Adiutricales > Adiutricaceae > JAISMF01. The sequence goes on along the minus strand of JAITKK010000101.1, from coordinate 3,948 downwards.
ATCCCGCTGCCAATCCCGTTTGAACTGTCGGTGCCCATCACATGTACCCGTCCTGGCGCAGCTTCTGCATGGCGTAGGCGTCCTCCTGGTCCTGGGCCCTCCCGGCCCGCTCGGAGGTCTTGGTGAGCGCGAGCTCGGCTATTATCTCGTCGACCGTTGCGGCGTCCGATTTTATCTTGGCGGTGCAGGGGGCGCATCCCAGGGATCTGTAGCGCTCGTGTCCTTTCGCGAAGTACAAATCTATTATGGGTATTCCCTCCCTCCCGATGTAGCGCCAGACGTCGAGCTCGGTCCACTCTAGCAGAGGGTGCACCCTTATGTGGTGGCCCTTGGGGAACTCGGTCTTGAACTGCCCCCATAGCTCGGGCGGCTGGTGGGTGTGGTCCCAGAGGTCGTCGTTGTCCCGCTCGGAAAACACCCTCTCCTTGGACCTGGAGCCTTCCTCGTCCCTTCTGACGCCCACTATCAGCCCGTCGAAGCCGTACTTCTTGGTCATGGAGGCGAGCGCGTCGGTCTTTAGCGCCTTGCAGCAGGCGAGCCTCCCCCTGTCCGGGCCCATGCCGTCCGAAAGGGCCTCCTCGTTGCGGTGGACGATTAGCTCCAGCCCCAGCTCCTTTGCAACCCTGTCGCGGTACTCGATCATCTCAGGGATCTTGTAGGAGGTGTCCACATGGATGAAGGGGAATGGGCAGTGCCCGAAGAAGGCCTTCTTGGCGAGCCACAGTAGCACCGTGGAGTCCTTGCCTATGGACCAGAGCATCCCCAACCTCCCCAGGTTGCGGTAGGCCTCCCTCAGTATGTAGACGCTCTGCGCCTCAAGGGATTCAAGGTGGTCCAGCCGAGCCATGAACAATCCTCCTCTTAAATCCTTTCCGGTAAACCGCCAGGGGACGCCGTCCCCTGACACATTAGTCATAAGCCCCTTAAAGGGCCTTTCAATAGCTGTCCCCGCCGCCAGGGACAAGCGTCCTCTTGCCCGAGGGGTCGACGTAGTACCACTCCAATGCGCCATCCTCCCGGTGCCCGCAGGCGAGTGAGCCGCCCCGTCCGCCCAGGGAAGGCGAGAGCCTCAGGGACAGCGCACCCGCTGGGCATGCCTTTAGGCAGGCCGCGCAGCCCCAGCAGTCCTCTGGGTAAGGGATTGCGACCCCGTCTTCAAGCACGTCCAAGAGGCCTCCAGGGCAGACTTCGGCGCAGCCCCCGCAGGAGACGCACTTGGCTATGTCGATTAGAAGGGCCAAGGATTCAATCCTTCCGCGTAGTTCGCAAAAACCAAAGGCCAAAGGGATAAAATCAAGGAAAAAAACGCTTGCGGGGTTGCTTCCCCGCAACAATCACAAAACAATCACAATACAATCACAAACAATCGCAATGCCTAAAACAGCATAATTTTCACAAAATCATGACAATTATTCGGCAAGGCCAGGATCTTGCCACAAATACCATAAGCCGTCAAATGGGGGCTGATAGCAAATTGCGAATCGCAAATGGCGAATCGCAAATTGTGAATCGCAAATCGCGAATAGCAAACCGCAGATCGCTAATCAGAGAATACCCCTTACAAACGCTTAAGCAGTCACATCTGTTACATCCGTTACATCTATTAGTTACATCAGTTACATCAGCTACATCTGTTACATCTGTTACATCCGTTACGCCCATCACACCAGTCATATGCGCCAAAAATGCTTGGAACGCTTATAACAACCTCACATTGCGAACTAACCTCCAACAATGCATAAAAATGCATAAAACCAAAAGCCCCGAGCGTGCACCCCCCTAGGATTCACCCACTGATTCGCCCACTGATTTACCAACTGATTCGCCCAAAGGCGGATCCTCCTGGGGTTCCGGGAGCGGGAGCCGCTCAAGACCCACCAAGCCCCTTGCCAGGAGCGTGACACCGGGGAGCCCGTCCCGGGGGTAAGTCCCGTTCAGGCCGCTGGCAACGGAGTTGAGGAATAGCTCGTAGCGTTCGTCGATATCCGGATAATCAAGGTACTCCCCGAATCCAGGCCAGCGGGTCTCCCGGCGGTTCAGGAGGTGGCTTATGAGGCTGTCGGCGACCACAAGTCGCTCCCTCACCTCGTAGAGCCTTGATAGCCCCTTGGGATCCCCCGCGCCCATGCCGATTGCGAGAAGGTAGAGCCGCCGGATCTCCCTCCTCGCCTCCTTGAGGCTTGTAAGCGAGTAGCGGTAGCCGGAGCCTCTCCCCCCCGCATGGGAATCCATGGCCTTCTGCATGGCGCACTCGATCCCCCTGGCCTCGTAGGGGGAAGCCTTGGAAAGGCGGGCGAGATCCATGGCCTCGGACAGGGCCCCCCCGTCGGGCCCCGGAAGGCGGGAGCCGTCAAGGGAGCGGAGGTAGGCCTGGGCCCCTTCCGCTGCCAGCAGCCCCTCGGCAATGGAGCCGGACACGTACTTCTGCGGGCAGCCGCCCGCGACGTCCCCGGCCGCGAAGAGGCCGGGGACGGTGGTCTCGCGGGAGGCGTTCACGAAGTAGCCGCTGGCCGTGTGGCCGCCGATTATGTAGGGCTCCGTGCCCTCGACGAAGGCGCCTATCCCTTGCCCCCCTTCCTGGCCGCCCCCGGCCGGCTCCCCCCCCTCCTCCAAAAAGCGCAGGGACTGGAGCGGGGCCATGTGGAAATAGGCCCTCGCAAGGGATGCCCGCAAGGCCGGGTCGGCCTTTTCCGCCACCATCCGGCAGGGGCCGCGGCCTGCCTCTTCCTCCTTGCGGCAGGCGAGCACCCTCTGGGAGGTGCTGTTGCCGTAAGCATCCTCGTAGGCGTTCCCCAGGGCGTTAAGCTGCCTCGCCCCGGCGCCCAAGGCAAGCGTCCCGGTGGGGGCCGCGGTGTCCTTGCACCTGAGGGCCACGAACCGCATCTCCAGGGTGGTGAGCTCGGCCCCGGCCAGTATCCCGAAGGCGTAGCCGCCGCCCGTGTTGAAAGGCGGGTACCACATCTTGTGGGCGTCCATGCCGGGGTTGTTGGGGCGGTAGATGCCTGAGGCACCCCCGGTCGCGCATATCACGGCCCCCGCCTCGGCGACTATGAGCCCGCCCTTCCCTTCGGTGGAGAGTGCCAGGGCCCCGCGGGCCCTTGGCCCGTCGGGGCCCCGGGCCAGGAGAAGGTTCAGGGCATGGGCCCGCTCGATTACCCTCACGTTGGGGAGGTTTTTCAGGGGGGCGGCGAGAAGGGGCTTTATGTTCTCGCCGTTCACCCTGAGGTTGCGCCAGGACCTTGCCAGATACGACCCGTCCGGGGCCCTGTGGATTTCGAGCCCCAGCCCGGAAAGCAGCCCGACCGCCTCGCCGAGCCTTCTGGACATGCCAAGGAGAAGCCCCGGGGCCGCGATGCCGTGGGCGTCCCTGAGGGCGTAGTCGGCGTAATCCTCCGGGGCCTTCCCCGGGCCCACCCAGGCGTTTATGGCGTTCACCCCCGCGGCCAGGCAGCCGCTGCGGTCAATGCCCGCCTTCTCAAGGACCAGGACGGGGAGCCCAGCCCTCCCCAGGGCCAGGGCGGCCGCGCAGCCAGCGGCCCCGCCGCCTATGACAAGGACCTCGCACTTGATGCTTTCGGTCGCAAGCCCCGCGCCCACTCCCACGAAAAACCCCCTAAAAAAACCTAATACAGCCTAAAAGCGATCCCTCCGCCCGAGGCCTTGCGCCAATGGTTACCCAAGGATTCCCCCAATATTATCCAATATGCCCCAAAAGTTCCAATAAGCCGCATCCTAGCCCTGTTTTGTCAAATAATTTCCAAAACGCCGCGAAAAATCGTGGTGGGTTGTTTCCGGGCGCGGGCGGCGCCTTGGAAGGACGTCCGGATAACGCCGGAAGGGCTTCCTTTCGCCTGGCAACGGCAAGGGCCGCCACAGGCGCCCGCGGGCGCCGCGATGGCCAAAAGCGCCGCAAGCCCGCTAGATGACGAAATTGTAGCCGTTCCCGTG
>JAITKK010000011.1 GCA_031278475.1 Deltaproteobacteria bacterium | reverse complement strand
TGGGCCCTTCCCATGGCCAGGAAGCCTCCCCCTTAGTCGCCCCTGACCTTCTCCATCTCCTCCTGGGCGGTCTTGCAGCTGATGCAGAGGGTGGAGACGGGCCTTGCCTCCAGCCTGGCGAGGCTGATTTCCTCTTGGCAGTTCTCGCAGATCCCGAAGGTGCCGTTGGTGATGCGGTCGAGGGCAAGGTCTATCTTCTTGAGCAGGTGCCGCTCCCTCTCCCTGAGCCTTAGGTTGAAGCTCCTGTCGGTCTCCATGGAGGCCCGGTCGGTGGGATCCGGGTAGTTCTCGGCCTGTGAGAGCATGCTGGTGACCGTGGCCTCGGCGTTGTCTATGATCTCCTGTCTCTGTTGGAGGAGGATCTTTTTGAATTTATCCATTAGGGCTTGATCCATCTGTTGACCCCATATATCTGTGTGTCTTGTGGACGAAAACAGGTAAAAGTTAGGCAAAATGAAGGAATTTTGAGTATCCCTGACCCAGTCTTTTGGATCCTTTGGCTGCCTTTTGGAAGGCCCGGGGCCTTCAGGGCTTACGACCGCCTGCCTGGAAACCGGTTCAAGGGTGTCGCGGCGTCGCGAAAAGCGTTCGCATATTAGCAAACAATCGCCTAAAAAGCCACAATATAACCACAATCAGCCAAAATTTATAAAAAGACCCAGGACGGCTCCGGGAAGCTTCCCGCGGCTTGGGAAATGCCTTTCCCAAGCCAAAAAAAACGCCTCTTTTAACCACAATACCTTGGCACATGTCAACAACATTTCGCCCAAACGGGCCCGATGGGGATGCCAGGGCTTCCCCCTAACCCATGCCCCATGGTGCCACCCTTGGTTTTTTTCCTTGATTATTGCCGTTTTTTTTATCCCTTGGCAAAGGCGCCCTTAAGGCTGTTTAAGAAAATTATCCAGAAGACAGCCATGGCCCTGTGTGGGACTTTCCCCTCCAAGGCCTTTGACGCTTTCCGCTCTCCCATGTTTTTTTCCTCGCCCAAGGCTACGAGCCCCCTGGCGGCATCCCGCTTTTGTGGCTTTTAAGTGTCCGGTGGAAGGCTTTTAAGTGCGCGGTGGGCGTACTTCCCTCAAATAGCGCCTAAGTGCAGTCGGGTATGCTATATCTGGTACCTGGGACCCTGTCAGACACCATATCGACTATATGGCCCTATGGATAACCCCATGGATAACCCATGGATAAGCCTATGGATAACCCCATGGATAATCCCATGGATAACCCTATGGATAAGCCTGGGAGAGCCATGCCAATACCTGCCATGCCCTGCCATGCCAGGCAAATCCTGGAGGGATTGGCGGCACTTGGCATGTTTGCCCTTGCCTTTTGAAGCCATCTCCATTAAATTTATTTTTTTGCAAACGCATTTCACTTATTATCCTGCCCATGCGCCTTAATGGCGCCAGGGCCCCCGCATGCGAGGGCTCCAGCAAGTCGGCGGCCCCAAGCAAGGCGAGGGCCACGGCAAGGGGGAGCCCCAGGAATGTGGCAACCCCAACAAGTCGGCGGCCCCAAGCAAGGCGAGGGACCCATGAGGACGAGAGCCAAGCAAGGAGAGGGCCCAAGCCGGGAATCCCCATAACACATTAATTGATTTACATCAAAAGCAATTGCAAATAACTGGAACTAAAATATTGATTTACATCAATAAATAGTCCAGAAGCTGATCCCAAAATTTTGGTGAACATCAAAAAATCGACTGGCTTATAAAAAAATATTAGTTGACGTATATCAATAAGTTGTCTAGTCAGCTAAGCCAAAAGTATTGATTGCAATCAATAAATTCTTTTAAATAGCACCTAAAAGCAAATTGTAAAATCATAATATTATTTTGATTCTATAGTTAAAATCATAGTATTATTTTTATTAGTCTCAAGTCATTTTCATGCCCACAGCTTATTTTAGCCAAATAGCTAAAATCATAGTATTATTTTCATAACCCTCTCAAGCATTTCTCGTGCATGCCAAAGACCTGTGTCGCGGCTCCTTCTCGGCAAGTTGTCCGGGGGGATGCCGCGACATCCAGGCGAGGGGGAACCATTTCCGGCAGCAGGGCAGTCCCATCCGGGCAGGCCCAAGGTGTCCCTTGGATACAAAAAGTGCCCCCCAAGACCACCAGGCTAAAGCCTTTGGCCTTTCCAGGTCTTTCCAGGTCAATCCAAAACAATCCAGGCCAATGCAACCCTTTCCTGGCCTTTCCAAGCCTTTCCAAGCCTTTTCACAAAACCTACATTTATGTGGGAAAATGACATTTTTCCTCCACAATTTTGTACCTGATTTTTGGCCAAAGCCTAGCCCCCTTGCCCCTAAGACAGGGCTAAGTCCCAAGTATCACTGAATAATTCCGGCATTTTGGAAAAAGTCCCTCTTGTGCACAATTGTTGCATTAGGGTTCCCAAAGAGCCCTACCCGCAATCCCCCCCAAGGCCATCCATGGCCATGCCCCGGGCCGCGCTTTTAGGCCTCTTCCAAAGGTTGCCAAGGCAATCCTGGGGATGCCTCGTTAGCCTGCGCCCCGCTCTGGGCCTTACGGGATCGCATCCCGCCAATACGCGCTCAAAATCCATCCGCCCCAAGGCCCGGACGGGCCGCGCGCCGCGGATGACCGATAAAAAAACATCCCAGATCCAAAACCAAGGAGAACTTATGACCAAAAGCATCCCCCGTACCTCGGTAAAGGCCCACATAGCCCAGGCCCCGGGCGGCTACCCCGCGTCGGATAACGTCCCCGCGCAGGAGCTGTTCGGGCGCGACATCTTCAGCCTGAAGCTGATGCGGGACAGGCTCCCCAAGAGCGTCTACGGCCGCCTGCTCTCGACAATCGAGAACGACGACCCCATTAGCCCGGCGGACGCCGACGTGATAGCCAGCGCCATGAAGGACTGGGCGACCGAAAGGGGTGCCACCCACTTCACCCACTGGTTCCAGCCGCTCACGGGGATGACCGCCGAAAAGCACGACGCCTTCCTCACGCCCACCCCCAGCGGGGAGATAATCAACGAGTTCTCCGGGAAGCTCCTCATAAAGGGGGAGCCCGACGCCTCCTCGTTCCCATCGGGCGGGATACGCTCCACCTTCGAGGCCAGGGGCTACACCGCCTGGGATCCCACCTCCCCGGCGTTCCTTTTAAAGTCCGGCGGGCACCTCACCCTCTACGTGCCCAGCATATTCGTCTCCCACACGGGGGAGGCCCTGGACTCCAAGACGCCGCTCCTGCGCTCGCAGGAGGCCGTGTCCAAGCAGGCCCTGCGCATCCTGCGCTTCTTCGGCGACACCAAGGCCACAAGGGTAAGGGCCAACGTGGGCCCGGAGCAGGAGTACTTCCTGGTGGACCGCAGGCTCTACAGCCTGAGGCCCGACCTCATCATGGCGGGGCGCACCGTCTTCGGCGCGCCCCCCTGCAAGGGCCAGGAGCTGGAAGACCACTACTTCGGCTCAATCGCCCCCAGGAACCTCGCCTTCATGGACGAGGTGGACCACAGGCTGTGGGCCCTGGGCATACCCGCCCGCACCCGCCACAACGAGGTGGCCCCGGCCCAGTTCGAGCTAGCCCCCATGTACGAGCAGGTGAACGTGGCGGTTGACCACAACCAGCTGGTGCTAAGGATTTTAAGGGACACCGCGCAGGAGTTCGGGCTCGCCTGCCTGCTCCACGAAAAGCCCTTCGCCGGCATCAACGGCTCCGGGAAGCACAACAACTGGTCGCTGTCCGACTCGGAGGGGAGGAACCTGACGGACCCGGGCCCCACGCCCTGGACCAACAGCCTGTTCATGGTCTTCCTGGCGGCGGTGCTAAGGGCCGTCCACAAGTACAGCATCCCGCTCCGCATTGGCGTGGTTGGGGCCGGTAACGACTTCCGCCTGGGCGCGAACGAGGCGCCCCCCGCCATACTCTCGGTATTCTTGGGCGACCAGCTGACGGACGTCATCAAGGCCTACGTGGAGGGGAAAGACGACTCGGACGGCTGGAAGGGCGGCGACATGGCGACGGGCATATCGGCACTCGCACCCCTTGCCAAGGACATAACCGACCGCAACCGCACGAGCCCCTTCGCCTTCACTGGCAACAAGTTCGAGTTCAGGGCGGTGGGAAGCTCCCAGTCCATCGCGCCCGCCAACACCTGCCTGAACGCGGCGGTCGCCTGCGCGCTCGACGACATAGCCAACGAGCTTGACAAGGCCGCGGCCGGAGGGCTTGATCCCATAAAGAGCGCCCACAAGGTGCTGCCCAAGTTCTTCGAGGAGCACCTACCCGTTGTGTTCAACGGCAACAACTACGCCCCGGAGTGGGAGGTGGAGGCCGAAAAGCGCAAGCTGTGGAACCTCAAGGACTCGGTGTCGACGCTTGCCCATTACTCCGATCCGGAGGTGCGGGAGGTCTTCACCCGCTTCGGCATCCTGAACGAGCGCGAGCTGCACTCAAGGCAGGAGGTCCACCTGGAGAAGTACATCAAGGTGGGGCTTGTGGAGGCGAGGCTTGTGAGGTCCCTGGGCTACAGCTCCATACTACCGGTGGCCCTCGACTCCCTGAAGAAGGCGGCGGACTCCTACCAGTCCATCAAGGGGGCCGGCGCGGCCGCGGCCTCGGCCAAGGCCTGTTTCGACCTCTTCTCGAAGCTCACGGACGCCCTGTGCGAGGGCCTGGGGACGCTCGACTCCATACTCGCCGAGGTGGAGGGGGTAAGCGACGCCCTCAAGCAGGCCGAGGCGGTGCGCGACAAGCTTCTGCCGCATCTTTTGAAGGTCCGGGACACGGTCGACCAGCTGGAGGTCCTGGTGGACGACAACCGCTGGCCGCTCCCCAAGTACGACGAGCTGCTCTGGCAGTAGGCGGATCCCGCAACGATCCGCCCTGGGAGCGGGCTTTGCCGTGAGCGGGCTTTGCCGGGGGCGGCTTTGCCGCGAGCGGCTTAAGGGGAACCGCTTGGTTTCAGGAGGGGGCCCCGGGCCTGGAGGCCCGGGGCCCCCTCATCTTTTGACTGGCATAATCGTCAATTATTTGCTATAGGATAATAGGATATCGACATTATCCCTTAGGATAGCCATAGTATCCTCAAAAACGCCCGGAAGGCAGCCGCTTTTAGTCGGAGGCCTTCGGGCTTCCCAAGAGAATCACAGGCGCCGCCGGGCGCCTTTTTTGGCCCCCCGGGCGGCGATGGCGCCCGGGGCCCCCCAGGCCCCCCGCTCCCGCGAAGGGGCCCGAAGGGGCCCAAGGCCATATGAACCCGAGGGTCCCATGAGAGAAACCGGTCTGTACGACCCCCAGAACGAACACGACTCCTGCGGGGTGGGCTGCGTCTGCCGCTTGGACGGGGCGTCCTCCCACGCCCTGGTCTCCGACTCGCTGAGGCTTCTGATAAACCTCACCCACCGCGGCGCGGCCGGGGCCGACGCCGACTCGGGCGACGGGGCCGGCATCATAATCCGCATCCCGGACAGGTTCTTCCGCAAGGTATTCCCCCAGGGGCTCCCGCCCCACGGGGAATACGGCCTTGGCATGTTCTTCCTGCCCTTGGACCCCTCCTCCGCCCAGAGGGCGAGGGAGCTCGTGGAAAACCAGGCCGGGCTTCTCGGCTGGAGGATCCACGCCTGGAGGGAGGTCCCCACCGACGAGTCCAAGGTGGGCCGCTACGCCTCCCGGAACCGCCCCTCGGTGTGGCAGGCCGCCTTCATTGAGCCCGGAAGGGGGGACGGGGACCAGGACGCCTTCGAGAGAAGGCTCTACGTGCTCAGAAAGTCGGTGGAGACCAAGGCCCAGGCCGCCGGCTTTTCCCTGGACGATTTCTACGTACCCAGCCTCAGCTCAAGGACCATTGTCTACAAGGGCATGATGTATGCGGCCCAGCTGGAGGGTTTCTACCCGGAGCTTGCCGATCCCTTGGT
>JAITKK010000193.1 GCA_031278475.1 Deltaproteobacteria bacterium | reverse complement strand
GGTTCCAAATATGTACTTTAGGTCTTAATTTTTATATGCTATAGTATTTTTTGCGGCTAATTTGGGCGGTCCAAAAAGCCAACCAAAAGGCCGCATAAGGGCCGCCTTGGGCATTATATGCCATTCTGTGGGCATCGTTTGGGCATTTTATGGCATTGCATGGGCCGCCCGATATCCGCCCGATATCAGCCCGATATCCGCCCGGGCCCCCCGCCGCGGCCAATGAGCCCCCTTTGGGGCCCTTGGCCGACGCCATCAAGGGCGGGAGCCTGGGCGCAGGCACGCAACACGCAGGACAGACCCACGCAGGACAGACCCACTAAGGACAGACCCACGCAGGACAGACCCACTAAGGACAGACCCACTAAGGATAGACAAAAAGATGCTGGATATATTGGATGAGGCAATCCTCACCGCATGGAACTCGGCGAGGACGGCCGGGAGCGCCCTTCTCGCGGGCTTCGAGGCGGGCCGGCCGCAAGGATCGTACGCCAAGCCCGCGGAACCGCAGGAATTTAAGTCTTTTGCCGAAAAGGAGATCCTGAGGCTGATAACGGACGCCTTCCCCGAACACGGGGTGCTGTTCTCCGGAGGGGGCCGGGAAGGCGACGTGGAGGGGGCCGGGCACGTGTGGTACGTGAACTCCCTCGACGGGGCCTTCAACTACACCCGCAACAGCCCCTTCTTCTCCATCTCCATAGGCTTTTTGGGGCGCGACCGGGACGGGGCCCTGAACCCCCTCGCCGGGGTGGTGCTCGCCCCGGCCCTTATGGAGATGTTCTGGGCGACCCTTGGGGGCGGGGCGCACTACTGCCAGCAGATACCGGGCATAGGCCTTACCGAGGGCCCCATATCCGTCTCCGACACGGGGAGGGCCGAGGGGGCCGTGGTCAAGACCTGGCTAGGGGAGGCCACCCCGGACCAGGGCGACATATCCCGCCAGGGGCGCATCCAGGGCGAGGTAATGGCCTTCTCCAAGGAGGCCTCCGCCTCCCTGAACCTTGCCTACGTGGCCGCGGGCAGGGCCGAGTGCTTTTATTCCTCCAACCTCCGCCCGGTGGACGCGGTCCCCGCCACCCTGATTGTCTCCGAGGCGGGGGGCAGGGTGAGCGACTACCAGGGGAGGCCCTGGCCCAACGGCGAGGGATCCGGCATACTCGCGACCAACGGGCTGCTCCACGGCAGGTTCATGGGGCTCCTGTCCGGCGGCCCCAAGGCCGAGGGCGCCCAAGGGGGGAAGGTCTTGGCCTGCTAGGGGGACCTTCCGGGCAAAGCAAAAGCCGGAAGGGGCGCTTCCGGCTTTCCTGCGCACGCCTTGGGGGCGGGCGATCCTCTTGCGGGACCTTTCGGCCTTAGCCTAGAATCCCAAGCCTATCCCCGCGAGCTCCTCGCCCACCAGGATGCGGTCGATGTCCAATAGGATCTTCACGCCCTTCCCGATTTTCGCCATCCCCAGGATGTACTCGGTGTTGAGCCTTGACCCGAAGGCCGGGGCCGCCTCTATCTCGTCCGCCTTGATGTTGACCACCTCCGAGACGTAGTCCACCACTATGCCTATGTGGATGAACTTGTCCCCGCCGCTCGCCACGTCCACCACGATGATGCTGGTCTTCTCCGTGTACTCGGTCTCGGACATGTTGAACTTGAGGCGCAGGTCCACCACCGGTATGACCTTGCCCCTGAGGTTGATGACGCCCTTAACGTAGCTGGGGGTCTGGGGTACGGTGCGGATGGGCATCATCCCGATTATCTCCCGAACCTTCAGTATGCCTATGCCGTACTCCTCGTTGGCCAAGGAGAAGGTCAGGAATTTCCCCTCCTGGCCTGCGGCCCTGCCCTTGTTTTGCTCTGGCTGGGATTTTGGACTCGCGCTGCTCATGGTGCTCCGCTCCCCTTCGGTTGCGTTAGTGGTGATCGGGTCGGGCGCCGCCCGCCGCCAGGGCCCCTGGCCCCGGAGGTGGGACTCGCCGCGCTCGGACGGATCATTAAAATGGTATCAGATTGGCCGTGAAATGGCAATAAATCGGGATTGGCTTGGGCGAAGGGCGGGGCCCGTGGGGCCCCCGCCTGGGCGGGGTACCCCCGCTTGGGGCGGTTGGGGAAGGCCCCGCCGGAAGGCCGTGCCTTCCGGCGGGGCCCTGGTCAAAAGTCCATAAGGCCAAAGGCCAAAGGCCAAAGGTCAAAAAGCCGTAAAGCCGTAAAGCCGTAAAGCCAATGCCCAAAGGTCAATCGGCCATCGGCCAAGGCCACTGCTGCATCGGCCCGTGTCGCGGGCCCGTGCCGCCGTAAAGACCCCCCTAGAGGGTGGGCCCTCCCACCTGGCGGTTGCAGGCGCAGAGCACGCCTGTCTGCAGGGCGTCCAGGACCCTAAGGGTCTCCTCGGGGTTGCGGCCGATGTTAAGCGGGTTCACCGTCACGTGCTTGATGACGTTGTCCGGGTCGACTATGAAGGTGGCCCTCAAGGGGACGCCGGCCTCCTTGTCGCGCACGCCCAGCTGGTCTATGAGGGACCCGGAGGGGTCCGCGAAGGAGTAGTGGTTGAGCTTGGTGAGGTCCTTGTGGTCCCTGCGCCAGGCCAGCTTCACGAACTCGTTGTCGAAGTTCCCGCCCAGGAGCACGGCGTCCCTCTGGTCGAAGTCCTTCACGAGCTTGGAGAAGCCCACTATCTCGGTGGGGCAGACGAAGGTGAAGTCCTTCGGGTAGAAATAGATGATCTTCCACTTGCCGGGGAAGGAGGTCTCGGTGAAAGGTATGAAGGCGGACTTGCCGTCCTCGCTATCCAGATTGAAGCCGGGCAGCACCGCCGTCGCGGAGAAGCTTTCCAGCTTGTCGCCTATCGATTTCATGGTTTTCTCCTGATTTGTGGGTATTGGGCCTTCCCCGCGGGTCCACGGGCGGGGCCCGTGGCGCCCGCCGCCCGGTGCCCCTGGCGGCAGGCGTCCCGCGGGGGGCCCGTGCCTGGCATGCCGAGGGTGGCCCTCCGGGGGTCCCCGCGGGGCCTTGGCCCTGGGGACGGGATAATCGGGGACTTGGGGAAAATCTTAAAGGAAAACGGCGGGCTTGTCAAAGAGGCGGCGCCTGGGGCGGGGCCAGGCTTAGCAGGGAAGGGGCTTTTGGCCCCAGACCAGCATGGTGGACCCGAAGGTGTAGGTCTCGAAATCCACGCCCCGGAAGCCAGCGTCCTGGAGCTCGTCCGCTATGACGGCAGGGTGGGGGAAGCTCAGGATGGAGCGGCTCAGGTAGGTATAGGCCTTGTTCTGGCTCTTGAAGAGCCAGGCGGCTATCCAGGGGGTGACGACCTCCAGGTAGAGGCGGTGGAAGCGGGCGAAGGGGCCCCTGTCGTCATAGAAGAGCTCAAGGGCCAAGAAGCGGCCCCCTGGCTTGAGTATCCTGAAAGCCTGCTCGTAGAGGCCCTGCCTCTTGGGCAGGTTGCGCAACCCGAACGATATGGATACCGAGTCGAAGGATTCATCCTCGAAGGGGGGGTCGCAGGCGTCCCCCAGGATGAGGTCCACCTCATCCTGGGGGTAGTGCCTCGCGATCTTCTCCTTGGCTATCCCCAGCATGGACCCGGAAAAATCCAGGCCTGTGAGCTCCGCCTGCGGCCACACCGACCTTGTCGCCAGAAGCTGGTCGCCCGAGCCCGTCGCGAGGTCAAGGAACCTCCCCGGGAAATCCCTGGCCATGAGCCTTCTGGCAAGGGCCTTCCTCCAGAAGTTGTCCCGGCCGAGGCTCAGGAACCTGTTGAGCAGGTCGTAACGGCTGGAGACGCCGTCGAACATCGCCCTTAGGTTCTGGGGGTTAAGGGGCTTGAAGCGGTCTAGAAGGGATTCGGGCATGTCGGGCTCGGGTCCCCCGGGCCGTGGTGCCTTCCGGGGCTCATTTAGGTTAAGGCCTGAGGCGGGGCCGCCAGGGCGGGGCCTTTGGATCCCGGCGGGCCGCGCGCCCGCCGGGAGGCCATGTCCAATTCGTCATCGGGAAAGGATGCCAAAAGGCAGCCAAAAGGGGGAAAAAGGCACCCAATGGTGCCAAAGGCCCTAGACCAGGTCCCTTTCCAGGAACTCCCTGACCTCGTTCAGGTTCCCCATGACCCAGGAGGCCCCGTTCTGGGAGAGCTCCTCCGGGGTGATGCCACCCTGGGTGAGCCCTATGCCCCTGACGCCCGCGGCCTTGGCCGCCTTCATGTCCGAGCGGGAGTCCCCCGTGAAGATGGCGCAGGAGGCGGGCACCCCCAGGTGCTTCAGCACCTCCTGGACGATGTCGGGATCCGGCTTGGGCCTTATGCCGGGGTAGGCGCCAACCACCGTGTCGAAGTAATGCGCTATGCCGAAGGCCGCGATGTCAAGCCAGGGGTTGTCCCGGTTGGTCGCCACCCCCAAGAGCAGCTGCCTGGACTTGCAGTAGTCGAGGAGCGGGATGGCCTCGGGGTAGCACTTCGTCTCGGCGTTGACTTGGGGCAGGATCTCTTTCAGGAAGTAGGGGAACCAGCCGGGCTCGAGCTTGCCGTACACGGCCTTCCAGAAGGCCTCGGTCGTGAGGCTTATGTGTTTGAGCACGATTTCCTCGGTGGTCTCCGGCATGCCGAAGTGCCTCGCCATCCTGTTCAGGCCCCTGGTGCAGGGCGAGAGGGAGTCCAGGAGGGTCATGTCCAGGTCGAATATCAGTGTGGTTAGCATCTTTTGGGTCGTTCGCCCGGGAATACGCCCGGGCCTCGGGAGGGCCTTGGGCCCAGAGTGCGAAGGGTGCGGAAATATGCCCGGGTCCCATGGGACATTGGCCCCGGTCCCAAAAATATACCAAACCATGCGATAACATACAATGTTTGGGAGCCACAGGGCCCCGGGGCCCTGCCTCTGGGGCCCATGATGCCAGGGGGCCTCCGTGCGGGAAAGCCCCCCAGGCCCGGGGCCGGGGGCCCCGGGCCTCTGGCGGGGAGGCGTTGTTTGGGCGGCCCTTTTTTGATACAGTCAAAAGATCGGGCCCTGACAGGCCAAATCCCCAAAACAACCAATAAAGGCACCTAACAAAGGCCCCAAAAGCAAGGCCTTCAATCCAGGCCCCAAAAGCAAGGCCCCAAAAGACAAACCCAGGGAAGGATGATGATCGTAGTCCTAACAGGCGCAGGCATAAGCCAGGAGAGCGGAATACCCACCTTCAGGGACGCGGGCGGCCTTTGGGAGAAGCACAGGGTGGAGGATGTGGCGACCCTTGGCGGCTTCAGGCGGGACCCCGCCTTGGTGCTCAGGTTCTACAACGAGCGCCGGAGGGAGCTATTGTCCGGGAACATCCACCCGAACCCTGCCCACCTCGCCCTCGCGAGGCTGGCCGAAAAGGCGAAGGGCGGGGTATACCTTGTGACCCAGAACGTGGACGACCTCCACGAGAGGGCAGGGTCCAAGGACGTGGTCCACATGCACGGGGAGCTCCGCAAATCCCGCTGCGAGCGCTGCGGCGGGGTCTTCGCCCAGGAAGGGGACCTAAGCGTCGAATCCGCATGCCAAAGGTGCGGCGAGCCAGGCGGCCTGAGGCCCCACGTGGTGTGGTTTGGCGAGATGCCGCTTTATATGGACGAGATCCAGGACGCCCTGGGGATGGCCGACGTGTTCGTGGCCATCGG
>JAITKK010000247.1 GCA_031278475.1 Deltaproteobacteria bacterium | reverse complement strand
CTTTCCCTTTAAGCCCGGCACATCCCCATAGCCCCCGCTTGCCCCCCTGCCCCTCTCGGCCCCGCCCCCACGCCGGGCGCGACATGTTGTTGCAATATCCGCCTTCCTGGATTAATATTTGTTTCAGGTTACCCACTTTATTGGGCAAAGTTGCGTAACAGTATTCTTATTTGCATGATCTTTGTCTTAATTTAGCTAATTTTGCTGTATATTTTCGGCCTGGCGCCATTTCCCGGCGCCTGACCGAGCCCCCGGAAGGGTCCTTCCATATGCCTTTGAGACTATACGACACCCTTACCCGCTCGCTCGCCGACTTCAGGCCGCTAAAGGAGGGCAAGGCTGGCCTCTACGTCTGCGGGCCCACGGTCTACGACCAGGCCCACGTGGGGCACGCCAGGGCGGCGGTCGCCTTCGACCTCTTGGTGCGGCATCTGCGGGCATCGGGATTGGAGGTGGACTACGTCCGCAACTTCACGGACATAGACGACAAGATAATCGCCAGGGCCAAGGAGCGGGGCATCGGCTGGAAGGAGCTCGCGGACCTCCAGATAAGGGACTTCGAGGAGAGCATGGGGGCATTGGGCTGCATGCCCCCCACCCACGCTCCCAGGGCCACCGACTACATAGAGGGGATGCTTGAAGACGTTTCCGCTATGGTCGCGGGCGGCCACGCCTACGCGGTTGACGGCGACGTGTTCTTCGACGTGGGCTCGCTTCCCTCCTACGGCAGGTTGTCCCGGAGGGATCCCAAGGACTCCGAGCCAGGGGCCAGGGTGGGCGTGGACGAGAGGAAGAAGAACCCCGCGGACTTCGCGCTGTGGAAGGCCGCCAAGCCAGGGGAGCCCTCCTGGCCCAGCCCCTGGGGCCCTGGGAGGCCCGGCTGGCACACGGAGTGCTCCACCATGAGCGCGAGGCTCTTGGGCCCGGCCTTCGACATCCACGGGGGTGGCCAGGACCTCGTGTTCCCCCACCACGAGAACGAGCTCGCCCAGGGCGAGGCCCTGGGGAGGCCCATGGCGAGCATCTGGATGCACAACGGGTTCGTGAACGTCAACAACGAGAAGATGTCCAAGTCCCTCGGGAACTCGCTGAACGTGCGGGACATAATAGCCTCCTCCCCCGCCGAGGCGTTGAGGTTCTTCCTGCTCTCAAGCCACTACCGGGGACCCCTTGATTACTCCGGGGAGGCCCTGGAAGAGGCCGGGAGGGCGCTCTCCAGGCTCTACCGGGCCATGGCCGAGGCCCTGTCCTTCCTGGGGGGCGATGCCCTGGCATCCTCCCTGGGCGACGCCCCCTACCGCTACCCGGCCGACGGCGGGCCTGGCCCCTTTGTGGCGGGGTTCAGGGACGCCATGGACGACGACCTCAACACCTCCAAGGCCCTGGGCCAACTGTTCGACGCGGCGAGGCTATTGAACAGGAAGGTGTCTGAAGGCTCCAAGGGGGAGGCGTTGGGGCTCGCGGGCGCCCTATGCTCCATGGGGGGGGTGCTGGGGCTGTCGCTATGCGATCCCAAGGCCTTCTTCGACGGGGTGTCCAGGACGAAGAAACCGGGCCTCGACGAGGCGGCGATAGAGGGGCTCATACGGGGCCGGGAGGAGGCAAGGAAGCGCAAGGACTGGAAGGAGGCCGACAGGATAAGGGCCCTTCTGGCCGATTCCGGGGTGCTGTTGGAGGATCGTGGCGGAAGGACCACCTGGCGCCTTGCCTGAGCCGGGTAAAAGGCCGTTCAGGCTGGAGAGCCCCTACAAGCCCACGGGCGACCAGCCCAAGGCCATAAGGATGCTCTCGGACAACCTGCGGGACGGGGCCAAGAGCCAGGTGCTCCTGGGGGTCACCGGGTCAGGGAAGACCTTCACCATGGCGAACGTCATAGAGAGGTGCGGGCTCCCCACCCTGGTACTCGCGCCCAACAAGACGCTCGCCGCCCAGCTCTACGAGGAGTTCAGGGGCTTCTTCCCGGAAAACTGCGTGGAGTACTTCGTCTCCTACTACGACTACTACCAGCCGGAGGCCTACGTGCCCCAGTCGGACACCTACATAGAAAAGGAGAGCCAGGTGAACGAGTCCATCGACCGGATGCGCCACTCGGCCACCCGCAGGCTCTTCGACCGCAACGACGTGGTGATAGTCGCGTCCGTCTCCTGCATATACGGCCTGGGATCCCCGGAGGCCTATTACGGGCTCATGCTGCACCTCCAGACGGGCGTGCCAAGGGAGATGGCGAACGTAACCGCGCGGCTGATCGAGATGCAGTACGAGCGCAACGAGTACGACTTCCACCGGGGTACCTTCAGGGTGCGCGGCGACACGCTCGAGATATTCCCGGCCTCCGAGGAGGACGAGTCCGTGAGGGTGGAGTTCTTCGGGGAGACGGTGGACCGCATAGCCTTCTGCGACCCGCTCACGGGGAAGGTCAGAAGGTCCGCCCAGGAGGCGTTCGTATACCCTGGGAGCCACTACGTGAGCACCAGGGAGAACCTCGAGCGCGCCATGGCGGACATAGGGGCCGAGCTCGAGGGGAGGCTAAGGGAGCTTGAGTCCGCCGGGAAGCTTTTGGAGGCGCAGAGGCTCTCCCAGAGGACCAACTTCGATCTGGAGATGCTCAGGGAACTGGGCTGGTGCCACGGCATAGAGAACTACTCGAGGCACCTCACCGGCCGCAAGCCGGGCGAGCCCCCTCCCACCCTTCTGGATTATTTCCCCAAGGAGTTCCTGCTGATGGTGGACGAGAGCCACATAGCCATACCCCAGGTGCGGGGCATGTGGCACGGCGACCGCAGCCGCAAGGAGACCCTGGTGGAGCACGGGTTCAGGCTGCCCTCGGCATTGGACAACAGGCCGCTCTCCTTCGGGGAGTTCGACGCGCGGCTCCACCAGGCCGTCTACGTGTCGGCCACCCCGGCCGAATACGAGCTGGGGCTCGCCCAGGGCATGGTCGCCGAGCAGATAATAAGGCCCACCGGGCTCATGGATCCCTCCATGGAGGTGAGGGCCGCCAAGGGCCAGGTGGACGACCTCCTGGACGAGGTGAGGGACAGGGCCTCGAAGGACGAGCGGGTGCTTGTCACCGCCCTCACCAAGAGGATGGCCGAGGATCTCACCTTCTACCTCTCCGAGCGGGGGGTGAGGGCGAGGTACCTGCACTCAGACATAAAGACCATAGAGAGGGTCCTGATACTCAAGGCCCTGCGCCTGGGCGAGTTCGACTGCCTGGTGGGCATCAACCTCCTGAGGGAGGGCCTGGACCTGCCCGAGGTGTCCTTGGTGGCCATATTGGACGCCGACAAGGAGGGTTTCCTCAGATCGGCCAGATCGCTCATCCAGACCTGCGGCAGGGCCGCCCGCAACGCGGGCGGCCGGGTCATCCTCTACGCGGACAAGGTCACCCCCTCCATGGCCCAGGCCATGGCCGAGACCAAGCGCAGGCGGGAAAAGCAGGCGGGCTACAACGAAAGGCACGGCATCACCCCCAAGACGATACTCAAGGGCGTGGACGGCCAGGGGGCGTCCCTGTGGGAGCAGGACTACCCGGGCATCCCGGACATCCCGGAGCTCCCGGATCTCCCGGGGAGGCAGGGGAAGGCGCGCGGGCGCAAGGGGGGGCGCGACAACGCGCATGGGCACGTCCACGGCCATGACGGCCGCCCGGAGGGGGGGATCCCGGACATCCCCGCGGCCATAAGGGAGCTCAAGAAGGAGATGAAGGAGGCGGCGGACAAATTGGATTTCGAAAGGGCCGCAAGGATACGCGACCGGATACGGCTCCTCGACGGGGCCCAGCTGGCGCTGGGCTGAGCGCGATGCTCTGGAGGCACAGGGCAAGGCCCAGGCGCGACGAGGCGCTCAGGCTGTCCCGCGAGCTCGGGAAACCGCTCAAGTTCTGCGAGTTCCTGCTCGCGAGGGGGATAAGCGATTCCGCCGACGCCATAAGGTTCGCCAAGGCCGACCTCAAGGGCCTGCCGCTCCCCGAGACCATGCCGGGTATGAAGGACGCGGTGGGGTTGCTCCTGAGGGCGAGGGATAACGGCGACGTCGTCGCGATCCACGGCGACTACGACGCGGACGGGCTCACGGCGACGGCCCTGCTCGCGAGGGCCCTGGGATCCTTCGGCTACAGGACCATAAACCACGTCCCCGACAGGCTCTCAGAGGGGTACGGGCTCTCCGAGGAGGCCGTGAGGTCCATACGCGGCAGGGGCGCGGGGCTCCTGGTCACGGTCGACTGCGGGGTCTCCGACATGGGGGCGGTGCTTCTCGCGAACGAGCTGGGGCTCCCGGTGCTCGTGACCGACCACCACCGCATACCCCCGAGGCTCCCCCCGGCCCAGGCGATAATAAACCCGCATCTGGGCGGCGGCTTCGCGGAATCCCCCATGGCGGGGGTCGGGGTCGCGTTCATGCTGGCCTGGGCCCTGCAAAGGGCCCTGAAGGCGAGGGGCGTCGAGCCTTCCGGCCCCCCCCTGGTGGAAAGCCTCGCGCTGGTGGCCTTGGGCACGATTGCCGATCTCGTGCCGTTGACGGGCATCAACCGCACCCTTGTGAGAAACGGCCTGAGGCTGCTCTCCGGCTCGGCGTGGCCCTGCCTTTCCGCCCTGAAGGAGGCCGCGAGGCTCGCGGATGCCGCCCACGTCACCGTGCGGGACGTGGGTTTCGGGATGGCCCCAAGGCTTAACGCCGCGGGCAGGATGGGGAGCGCCCAACCCGCCCTGGGGCTTCTCCTAAGCGACGACCCGCGCTCGGCCAAGGGCTTCGCGCTCGAGCTCGACCGGCTCAACAAGGACCGCTACGACGGCCAGGCGAGGCTTCTCTCCCTGGCGCTCGACAAGCTCGCGGGCGCGGACTCCGGCGGCAGGCAGACGGTGGTCCTGGCGGGCGAGTCCTGGCACAGGGGGCTCCTGGGCCTTGTCGCCTCCAAGGTGGCCGAGCTGACCCGCAAGCCCACGGTTCTGCTTAGCCTTGAAAACGGAATGGCCTTCGGGAGCGGCAGGGCGGCCCCGGGCTACGACCTGCTGCGCGCCCTGGACTCCGCCAGGCCCTTGTGCCTCTCCCTGGGCGGGCACTCCGAGGCGGCCGGTCTGAGGCTCAGGGCGAAGGATCTCCCGGCCTTCGAGCTGGCCTTCGAGGAGGGCGCCAGAAGGCAGCCCAAGCCGCCCCCGGAAGACGAGCTGAGCATAGACTTCGAGGCGGGGTTCCAGGACCTCAAGGTCCTCTTCAAGCCCCTGGGCGACCTGGAGCCCTTCGGCATGGGGCATCCCGCGCCGGTGGCCCTTGTGCGGGGCGTGAGGGTCCTGGACGCGGCCCCGGCCAAGACCAACGGGGACAAGCACATGGTGCTCAGGGTCCAGGACGGGGCGACGGGCATAGGCCTCGTGGGCTTCAACCTGGCCCACATGCTTCCCAAGGTGTCGCCCGTCCTGGACGTCGCCATGGTATACGAGCCCTGGGTGTCCAACCACAGGGTGCCGGGCTGGCGCTTGGCAGACTTCAAGGACGCGGGCGACTGGCCCGCCCAGTCCTCCCAGGGGGCAACGTGAGAGAGGAGATACTAAAGGCCGAGGCCGCCTACCTGGAGGGCCGCGCGGACGAGGCCATGGGGATGCTCGCCCTGGTGCTCAAGGACGAGCCCGACAACCCCAGGGCGCTTTCCGGCATGGGGGTCATGCTCCACGGGGCCGGGCGCTTCAAGGAGGCGAGGGCCGCGTTCGAGCGCGCCCTCAGGGTTGACCCGAAAAACAACGAGGCCAGGCGCAACCTGTGCCTGACGCTTCTCCAGCTGGGCGACAACGAAACCCTCAAGGCGCGGCTGGGGGAGCTGCTCGCCGGCAACCAGAACGACTTCAGGTTGTGGCATCTCCTCGCGAGGGCCGAGGCGGCCCTGGGCGACCACAAGGCGGCCCTGGCCTCGGCCGAGAGATCCCTGCTTCTTGAGCCCGACCAGCCGGAGGTGCGGGCCTTCATGGAGGGGCTCTCGGAGAAGGCCGCGGGCGTCGCCAAGGCGGCGCCGGCGGCTGCCGGGACCCATGCCAAGGCGAGGCTTCTCATAATCACCTCCCCCGGGAGGGAGTGGACGACCGATCCCTTGGCCCCCACCCTGTCCGGGCGCTTCCGCCTGGAAAGGTTCCTGGGCGCCAAGCCGCCCGACCCCAGGGGCGCCTTCGAGGGTTCCGGGCTGATCTGGCTTGACGGGCTCTCGCCCGCGGCGTGCGTCCTTCTGGCCGACAGGAACAGCCTCAGGGGGAAGACCGTGCTCCTGAGGCTTTACCGGGAGGATATCCTCGGGCCGATCATCCAGGCGGTATCCTACCTGCAGGTGGGGAACCTCGCCTTCGAGAGCTTCCACCAGAGGGACGCGTTCCTGGCCCGCGGTTTGCCCCTCATGGCCGGCGCGAGGCTCCACGTGCTGCGAAGGCCCGTGGACACCCAGGCCTATCCCTACAAGGCGAGGGAGGGCACACGGAAGCTCTGCGCCCCCTTCTCCAACGAGGCTGCCGAGGGGGACCTCGTACTCGCGATGGAGGCATTCAAGAAGGTGCTGGGGGTGGATCCCGGCGCCACCTTGCGGGTGAGGCTTTCGGCCAAAAAGCCGTCCCATGAGATGCAGCTGCGCCACTTCGCGGCAATAAACTCGCTACCCGCCGAAAGCCTCGCGTTCTCCCCCGCGGGTGAGGACCTTGGGTCCCTTCTGAGGAAGTCCGACTGCTTCCTCGCGACCGAATCCCAGCCAGGCCAGCCAGGGATCCTCGAGGCGCTTTCCTTGGGGCTCAGGCCGCTCATCCGATTCTGCCTTGGCCAGAACGAGTACGCCCCGGAATCCGTCCTGTGGCGATCGCTCGACGATGTCCCAGGGCTTTATAAAGAACCGCCCGATCCGGAGGGTATAAGCAACACGATAGCCACGAACAACGATCCCAGGAAGATAGCCAACTGGTTCGCGGACGCCCTCCTGGGCGGGACCGTCGGTGGCTGAGGCGCCCGCCCCCTACCCGCTCGCGGCCATCGTGGGCCAGGAGGACATGCTCCGCGCCCTCATGCTCCTCGCGGCCGATCCCTCAATCGGGGGGCTTCTCCTGGTGGGCGAGAAAGGCACGGCCAAGTCCACCGCCGCAAGGGGCCTCGCGGAGCTGCTGCCGCCATTTTCGGGGAATCATTCCCAATGGGCGCTCGGATCATTTGAAACAGCCGGGACAAGCGAAACAAGAGAATCAATAGAATCAATAGAAACGCCGGAAACAGTCGCATCATCCGCATCATCCGCATCATCCGAACGATATAAATCCTCTCACCCCAGTGTTGCCGACCGCTCCGGCAATCCTTCCACCGACCCTGCCATATCCTCCCCCGCGGCCTTTGCCGGCAATCCCGATACCACAGACATACACGACATGCCCGCGAAACCCGCAAGGGCCCCTTTCCGCACCATACCCTTGGGCGTCACCGAGGAGAGGCTTTTGGGAGGGCTCGACCTTGACGCGACCCTGGCAACCGGAAGGCTTGTGG
>JAITKK010000237.1 GCA_031278475.1 Deltaproteobacteria bacterium | reverse complement strand
TGTATTTTTGCGGATTAGTCGATAAGGCGTATGGTGCCGAAGGCCGGACTTGAACCGGCACGAGTTTCCTCACCACCCCCTCAAGATGGCGTGTCTACCAGTTCCACCACTTCGGCATTTCCATGTGTTTTGGTGGGCGGTAAAGGATTCGAACCTTCGACTTCCACCGTGTGAGGATGGCACTCTAGCCGCTGAGTTAACCGCCCTGGCGGACAGAAGGCTCTGCCCACTGATATGACGCAGAAGGGATTTTACCCTGGGGATTGGGAAAATGCAAGGGCCTAGGGCCGCCTGCGACCCCCAACACCTTGCCTTGGGGCGGCTTTTGGCCCCTTAGTCAGGGGATAGCCTGAAGACGGCCCTGATTTTGAAGATCCTCTTGGCCCCCAGTTCGTATATCTCCTCGACCGCGGTCTCCCGCCTCAAAGACTCCAAGAGCCCCTTTAGCTCCTTTTCGTTCTCGTAGGAGAAGGTGAACCAGACGTTGAGTGGGTTGTCCCGCACGTAGTTGTGGGTCACCTGCGGGTAGGAGTTGACCTTGGCAGCGAAGGCCTCGAGCTTGTCCTCGGGAACCCTGGCAGCGCAGAGGGTTGAAAGGTAGCCAAGGGGCCTTGAGTTGAAGATGCCGCCCAGCCTCCTAAGGTAGTTCTGGGCCTTGAGAGCCTTCACGGCGTCTATCAGGCCTTCCTCAGTGAGCCTGAGCCCGTGCCGCTCGTTTAGTGTGTCCGCAAGCTCAAGGAAGGGCCTGGGGCCGATGGGGAAACCCTCCTGGATTGCATCCAGTATGAGCCGCTCGGTATCGCTTAGGCCCACCGCGGGCACGGGACGCAGGCCCTCAGGCATGGGAGGCCCTCCTCCTTATGGAGGCCGGCTCGTGGGGGCACAGGGGCTCCGGGCCCAGATAGTCGCCCTTGGCATGGGCCCTGGCCCGGCAGCCGCCGCATATCTCCCAGTACTCGCAGGAGCCGCACTTCCCGCGGTAGTTGGACTTGTCCCTTAGGGCCAGGAAGAGGGGCGAGCGGGCGTAGACTTCCACCGGGTGGGACTCCCGCACGGAACCGGCGGATAGGGGCAGGTAGCCGCAGGCGGCGACCATGCCGTCGTGCCCCACGAACATGAAGCCGTTGCCGCCCAGGCAGCCCTTGCCGGAGCGGGGCTGATGCATGCCCAGCTCGCATGCTATCCGCTGGTACTGCGGGGCGCAGGTGGCCTTGAACTCCATCTGCAGGAAGGGCTCGGCTAGTTTTAGCTCCCTCAGGGCCGACTCATAGCCGTCCGGGGCAATACCATCCGTTTCCATGTCCCTGGCCCTGCCGGTGGGGACCAGAAGGAAGACGTGGCAGGCGACCGCCCCCAGATCCCTCGCCAGCCCGGCGATGCGGGAGGTCTCAAAGATGTTCCCCGGGGTGATGGTTGAGTTGATCTGGAAGGGGAGCCCGGCCTCCGCCAATAGGGCTGCCGCGCGGGTGACCGCGTCAAAGGAGCCCGGGACGCCCCTAAGGTCGTCGTGGGTGGTGGCATCGGGGCCGTCGAGGCTGAGGCTGAGCCGCTTTATGCCGGAATCCCTGATTTTTTGGCAAAGGCCGGAAGTGAGCAGGGTGCCGTTGGTGGACAACAGCATCCTGAGCCCCAGGGAGGTGCCCAGGGCCGCAAGGTCCAGGATGCCCTCCCTCATGAGCGGCTCGCCGCCGGAAAGTATCACGAAAGGCGGCGGGGAGAACTCGGAAAGCTGCCTTAAAAGCCTTGCCCCTTCTTCATAGCCCAGCTCGTCGGGCAGGGGCTCTGTCACAGCCTCCGCCCGGCAGTGGTGGCAGGCGAGGTTGCAGGCCCTGGTGGTCTCCCAGGCGACCAGCCTGGGAGGCGCGGGTGTCTTGGGCACCCTTACATCCCCAAGGCGAGGGGGGAGTCTCCCTGGAGGATTTCCTCGCAGGTGAGGTAGCAGGCCGGATCGGGCTCCCAGATGCCCCCGCCCTTGGCATGGGCTGCCCTGGCGCGCAGGCCGCCGCCGCAGACCTCCAGGAAGCGGCAGTCCCGGCAGCGGCCCCTGATGTGGGACTTCTTGTCCTTCAAGGCAACCAGAAGCTCGTTTTTCGGGTCGTTCCAGATCTCCGGGAAGGGCCTCTCCCGGACGTTCCCAAGGGTCACGTCCCGCCAGAACTGGTCAGGGTGCACGTCCCCGTTCCAGGACACGCAGCCGATGCCATGGCCCGAGCTGGATCCGCCGTTAAGCCTCAGGAGCTTCAGGGCGTTCTCGGCCTGGGCCTTGCGGCCCTCGGCCAGGAGCTTCAGGTAGAGGTAGGGGCCGTCGGCCTGGTTGTCCACTGTCAGGACCTCGGGGCTGAGCCCCTTGCGGAACATGCCGAGGGTCCTTTCGGCTATAAGATCCAGGGCGCGCCTTGTCTCCTCGTGGGTCAGCCTCTCGGAGTCGAGTCCCGGGTTGAGGCCGTTGTCCACCAGGTGGTAGAAGCATACCCTTGGTATCCGGAGCTCCTCCATGAAGTCGAAGAGCCCGTCTATGTCGTTTTGGTTGCCCTTGGTGAGGGTGAGCCTGAGCCCCACCTTCAGCCCCGCCGACAGCGAGGTGGTGACGGCGTTGACGGCCTGCCGGAAGGCCCCCTCGTTGCGGCGAATGCGGTCGTGGTGGTGCTCCAGGCCGTCCAGGCTTATGCCCACGTAGGAGAGGCCTATGCCTTTGAGCCTTGTGGCGATGTCCTTGGTTATGAGCAGGCCGTTGGTGGATAGCACCGCCCTTGTGCCGCGGCTCACCGCAAGCTCAATGAGTTCGAAGAGGTCGGGCCTTAGCAGGGGCTCGCCACCGGAGAACAGGATCACCGGGACCTTGTACTCGGTGAGCGAGAGCACCAGATCCCTTGCCTCCTCGTGGTCCAGCTCGTCCGGGGCCTTGTCCGAGGTAGCCGAGGCGTAGCAGTGCAGGCAGGAGAGGTTGCAGGACCTGGTGATGTTCCAGGCGATCACCGGCTTCTTGTCCTCTGAGAACTGGAGGAGATGGCTTGGCAGGTTCTCGGCCTTCCGGCCGTAGCGGAGAAGATCCGACGGCTCGACCGAGCTGCAATATAATTTTGAAATGCCAATCATTACAATACCTGGCTTTTTGTTTGGATAGGCACCGAAGCAGCCCACGAGGACGGGGCATTATGAAAGGATTATCACATAAGGCATGGTACCACACAAATTGACATTTGTTAAGGCGGTGCCGTTGGAAGCGGCTTTCCGGGGATCCGCTAGCCAAGCCAGGGGCAGGGGGTGGCCTGGGGCTTCCAAAAGGCCCTGCCTTAGGTAAGCCGCAGTTAAATTATGGGAGAAAGAACATCAATAAACCGGGATATATCAAACAGACACACAACATGTGGGGTTGTTGCAAAAGGCTAAAGTGGCGATGCCCATCCCGTGCCACAAGCGGCTCCCAATAGGGGATCCTTGGATTCGATTTAAGGATTATGTCACAAATGGCATGAAATTTGCTAAGTCCGCAGCCCCAGGCCCGGGTTCGGGCAGGGTATGCTAATCCGGCATTGTGTGCTAAAGTCTGTTTTTGCCTTTTCAGGGCCAGGATAAAAACAACAAGGAGTCAGGCGGCTTGGGCGGCAAAGAGGACAAAGGCGACAAAATCGCAAAGGGTGGGGCACTCGGCCCCAGGGACAGGTTGCTGATACACGCCCTGAGCGGGGATCTCCCACTGTGCCCGAGGCCCTTCCAAGAGATTGGGAGTTCCCTTGGCATGAGCGAGGAAGAGGTGCTGGAGGCCCTGGAAGGCTACAGGCGGAAGGGCCTGCTCAGGAGGTTCGGGGCGGTCATCGTGCACCAGGCCTCGGGCTTCGCCGCCAACGCGATGCTGGTGTGGCGCCTATCAGACGAGGAGGCCCAATCCGTGGGGGAAAGTTTCGCAAAACTACCCTACGTGACCCACTGCTACCTAAGGGAAGTGGCCCCGGGCTGGCCCTACAACCTCTACACCATGATCCACGCAAAGGACAGGGAGAGGCTCTTGGGGATGGCAGAGGAAATGGCGAGGCTTTCCGGGACCACGGACTGGCTGATACTCGAAAGCGTAAGGGAGCTTAAAAAGGAGTCAATCCGCTACTTCCCGGATTCGGAAAAGGGCAAGGGCTAGAGCTAGGCACGGCGCTCCCATCTTCTCATTGCAGGGTGTTAAGCCCAATACCTGCGAATTCAAAGCCGCAGTGAGTGGTACCGGTATCATTACCCTTGGGGCTTGTCTCGGCCGGGAAGGCCCCGGGGAGGCTTACCGTGAACTCAATGAAGGCCTCCCTCTGCTCTTCTTTTGGTATCAGGGCAACATACTGATCTCCACGGAAAGAGCTTTCCGGAAGCGGCCGCCCGTCGGAGAACGCCGCCGATACGCCCCGGCACAGGCTGGGGACCGGCTTTCCTCCCGTGGGAAGAAGCACCCCCAAACGGAGATCCTGACCCCGCAAGTTCATTGGGACGAGCACCTTCACCTTTACCTCGCTCGCATCCGCAAGGGTCGAATAAGCCTTGAGCCCGGTGTACGCAACCGCGCCTACAGCATTGAGTCTTTGAAAATCATAGCGCTGGAAGGACATCAGGGAGAGATTTTCGTAGCTGGAATTGTACATCAATGGGAACAATTTGTCCGTGTAGATTACGGAATTTTCATCAAAATAGCGGAAATAGTCGTCAACTTTTATGAAAAAGTACATCCCGTCCATAAGGAAGACCTCTTTTTTGGATGGGATGGAGATTAGGGCGGCCGCGCCGTCCATCTGTGAATGGAAGAAATCAAAGAAGACCTTGGATTTGTCCCTGTCTTGGTAATTGGCCTTGGATATGGCAGAGGCAAAGGGAATAAGGGATACGTTATCCGTGGCTTTGCCCAAGGGGCCGTAAAAGCGGGAGTTTACGGCTATTATGGGCATAATTAACAGAATTACCGCAATTACGGCGGTAACAATGGAGAATGTCCTCATCCGGCCTTTGGCAAGGCGAAGGACGG
>JAITKK010000178.1 GCA_031278475.1 Deltaproteobacteria bacterium | reverse complement strand
CAATCGATGCCTCCGGGTACGCCCCATCGTGCCTTGTCAGCAGGATGAAGCATTCAAGGATGTCCAGGATCTTGGTCCTGTATTGGCGGTCGAATGGGATGTCTGCCCGTTTTTCGCCGATATCGCAGTCGCTGGGGCACAGGGTCTCCTGGATGTCGGATACGCCTTCCCCGTTTAGCCATCTTAGAAGCTTCACCTCCAATGTGAATAGCCACTCCAGCACCTGATCCCGCACCACGGCGTAGACCCGCGGGTCCTGGCGCCCTTGCGCCTTCTTGCGCCCCAGTGCCGCCCTTACCGCCGCGACGCCACAGGACTGAAGCCTCAGGGCCATCTCCCTCGCGTCCAGCGCGCTGGTGCCAATGCTTTCCAGGAAGTCGGTGAAGTCTTTGGAGCGTTCCTGGAAGTAGAGATGCGCCTTGACGGAGTCGTTCCTCGCGGCCGACAGCTCATCCTCCCTTATTATGGACGGCAGGTGGAAGGCCCTGGGGAATCCCTCCCTCACGCCCCGGCACAGGGGTATGGCAAGCAAGGCCGCAAGCCCCATGAGGGCCGGCCCCCTCCAAGAGGACTCCTCCGGGAATTCGGAGAAGAAGGCCCTGAGTGCCAAGAGCGAGCCCAGGTCGACCCTTCTCTCGAGCATTGGCCCTAGCAACTCGCCGCGCCCGTAGGTAAGCGTGGATCCCTTGCCGTTGGGCTTTGACTCGCCCTTTAGCCTGTCCCGGGTCTCCTTCAGAAGCAACCCCGGGCAGAGGGAGTGGACAAGGCCGTAGTAGTTAATGAGCCGGTTAGCCAGATCCGATGCGCCGGCCGGGGCCTTGTCCAGGAAATCCCTCACGGTAAGGGTGTTCATGAGGTATTCCGCCATGTCGGCGGGCCTTGCCTCGTTATGGCCGTTGTTGCCGCTGTTTCCGTGCCTGCGCTTCGAGGTCGCGTGATGCAGGGCGTGGAGGAAGAACTCCTGGACCGCAGGCGGGTAGTCCGAGAGATGGGAGAGCCTTCTCTGGAAGTCAAGGTAGGTCCCCACCAAGTAGGGGCCAAGCCCTATGGGCCCCGTCGGCTGGAAGAGGCAGGCGAGCTTCCCTTTCCTTTGCCCGAACTGGAAACGGTCCGCCTTCTCGTAGCCGTTCCACATGGGCCAGTTGACGAAGGCGAGGCTCGCGCCCCTCTCAGGCGGCGTGAGCTGGCCCAGGTAGCTACTGGCAAAACCTTGGTCCATCAGCTCCATGGAAAGGGTCCCGGAAAGTCCCCTTCTCGGCCAGAAAATGGCGTCCAGGAACAAGGCCGAGGCGCCTGTCTCGGGGCCGTAGGCGAGGGTGCCGGTCGCGGACATTATGAAGGGCTCGTTCCTTTCCGGGCTGAGGGTCCTGAAGGCCTCGAGCATTATGGCGTTGGAGAGGTCGCCCAAAAGCTCGTAGTGGAAGAACATGCCGTGGAGGAAGAGGTTCAGGTAATACTCCCTGTCGGCCGCCGCGATCCCGTCCGCCGCGAGGGAGTCCCCCAAGGCCTCCAAGAGGCCTGGCCTCTCTTTTACGGATGCCACCTTGGAGCGGCCGTTCTCATAGACGAACTTCACGAAGCCGAACAACACGGTTGTCGCGGGCGAGGAATAAACCACCTTCCCGTGCGGCGACATCCATCCCACGGCAATGTTCTTGAAGTTCGAGCCCCTGGAATTATCCAAGAGGAACGAGGCGGGCGAGAGGCCTGGGTCCTTGAGGTCGGAAAGCCCGAGGGCCCTGAAGCGGGCCTTGGAGTAGGAGGCCTGGAATACCGGCTCGCAGGAAGGCACCTTTCCGAGGGTGCCGGTAAGAACGAGCGGTGGGAGCACCACCTTCCCGAAGGGCGAGTTCCTGAGTGACAGGGCGGATATGAGCACCTTGTCCTCTGAAATCTCCCTGTGGCTAAGTGCCATGATCCTCAGGGGCTCCAATTTGTCCCTGCGCCTGACCCAGGCCTCAAGCGCGAGCCTTGCGAGGCAAAGGTCCAAGGGCACCCCGTCCTGGGTGTCGCACACCCTGTGGATCCCGTGGATGGCCACGGCCATGAGGCCGGAAACGAAGCCCTCGTCCAGGAAGGCACGCTGGCAGTCGCAGGCCGCTACGAACACGGCGCTTGCCGCCCTCAGGGCATGCGGGTCGCCCCAGGCGTCGGTGCCCGGGGCCAGGAACAACACGTCGTCGGGCTGCAAGGGCCGTTCGGGCAAAAAATCCCCGATGAATTCACAAAAGGCCCTGGCCTGGTCCAACGCCGCCGCCCGGGAGGATGCGACGTGGCAGACGCTTCCGCCCTTGCCCCAGTGGTGCGCCAAGAAAAGAAGGCCGAGAAGGCCCTTCCCTGAGCCCGCCGGGCCCGTCGCCAGGACGTGCCCGTAACCATGGAAGGCCTGGAACAGCGCCTTCCTGTTGGCGAGCGCCCCGAAGAGGAGACCGTCCGGCTCGATGTCCTTGGAGAGCCTGGCCTCCCAGCGGCTTGGTTCCTGGCCCGCCCTGGGGACATGGTCCCCGGGGGGATGGCCTATGACCGACCTTAGGAGCCTCCGCCAGCCCCGGCCGAAAGGAAGCCTTCGGCTTAAGCCTTCCGGCTCCATTTGGGGGGGCGCCTCCCGCGCCCCTACCGCGTCGGGCACGATTTGTTCGTCCCTGAAGGGGTACAGCCCGAAAATGGACGCCGCGAAGGGGGCCCATGGCCCATCCCAGGGTAGCGGGATAACCCTGTCGACAGCCGACCCATGGCCGTGCTCCCCCTCCGGCTGCAAAAACATCTTCCAGCCCGGGAAGGGCGTCGGCTCCTCCCGCTTCCTGAAGTGCCTATGGGATCTTTGATCCCTCCCTTCGCCGCGGCCGCCCCGGTAACGCCCGCCCGCGTCGTTATCGCCGCCATGCCGCCTGCCCCCAGGCGCCCCGCCCTCCGGGCGGGGCGCCTGTTCCAAGGGATTGTTGCGCGCGCCCTGTTCGAAGAAAGCCCTGTCCCAGGGGTGGACAAGCGCCATCACCAAGGGCTGGGAGTCCATGAACCCCCTCAGCCACTCCTTTTCCGCCTCGGAGAAATCGAGCGGTATGGCATTCCCGTCGTGCTGGTGGAAGGCCAGTATGAGCTTGGGGTCCTGGATCTCGAGAGGCGGCCTCCCGGAGAGGTGGAAGGGGAGCAGGGGAAGGTTGTGGTCCTCCCTTGCGAGTATCCTGATGGTGGTCTCGGTGGGGAAGGCGGAAGGCCCTCCCATGCTGCGGTGCCTGGAAAGTATGAAATGGATCTCGCGGCCCCGGGTCGCAAGCTCCACCGCGCAGCCCCAGGCCTTGGTGCCGGCCAGGAACATCGGGGGATCCTCCCCCAGGTCGAAGCCCTGCTCTGTCTGCCGCACGCCGAAATGGATTAGCGGCCTCCTGTGCAGAAGGGGGGAGGTCCAGGAATTCAGGATGCAGAGGCTTCCAGCCTCGATGATTGGAAAGAAAACGCGCATCTTCGCCCTTTTTCGTTCTGGAAATTTTTCGTCCTTGGCTTTGTCGTCATTCCTTACGCCAATCCCTGGCCCGCCGTCTTGGCCTGGGGCCGCGCCCGGGCGCCTCCGGGCGCGGCTTGCTCAATGGTCCCGGTCTTATGTTGTCTTATGATGCCTTATGTTGCTTTTGTTGCTTATGTTGCTTTTGTTGTCTTTTGTTGTCTTCTGCGATCCCGGGCATGCGCCGCGGGCCAAGGTCGCCGCCTAATCAATGGTATATCAGATTTCACGGCACCCTGCCTTAAACGCGGTCAATACCGCGGCCTTTGGGCCGCGGCCTGGCATGGTCTGGCATGATCTGGCCCGGCATAAACCAACAAGGGCTCGGCAAAATCACAATCGCGGGCCATACCCTATTGGCCGATTGGGTCGGCCACGGGGCTTCGATGTGGGCCGCTATGGGGCCGCCTGTGCCTGGCCCCTATCCTCCAGCCACTCCTCCCGGGACAGCCTCCCGCCCGAGGCAAGATAGGGCAGATAGGCCGCGAGCTCCCGCTCGCCCATGCCGTGACGCACCCGCTCCATCATGGACCTGAGGCTCCTTAGCCGCTCCTCGCCTACCATGGGCATGGACGAGGCGTACCTTAGGTAGCTGTCCAGGACCAGCACTATCTTTTCCGAGAAACGGCGGTCAAAGGCCTGGCCGTCCTCGGGCCTCGCGGGGTGCCTGGGACCCGCGAAAACGCCCTCCTCTTCGTCCTGAGCCTCGCCCAAGTCTTCCTGGCCAAAGGCCTCCCCGGCAGGGGATCCAGCAGCCTCGGCAAGCCCGGTTGGCGAGGCCTGTGCGCCTCCCCCTTCCGCGCCCTCGGGCAGAAGCAGGCCCCGCAGCCAGTCCAGGAACGCTATGAGCGTCCCCTGGCCCTCGCTTATGTGCCTGGGGCCCTGCTGGCCCATGACCTGGAGCCTCCGCAGCGCGTAGGAGACCTCGAGTATGTCCTTCGTGCGCACGCCCGAGACCCACAGGAGCAGGGACAAAAGCGTGCGGTAGACATAGGGCAGGAGGTTGTCCCGCACCGTCTCCATGCGCCTTGCGGACAACCTGGCCTTGGGGGCCATGTCGCGCACTATGCCCGTCACTATGGCGTGCACCCTCAGGGGGATTCCGGTCGCGTTGCCCTCCCCTATGCCCAAGGCCCCAAGGGCGGTCGTGAGAGGCGAGGAGTACCAGAGGTAGAGATCCCGCCTCTCCTCTTCCGAGAGGAGGCCGGCCCTCCCCTTGGGGGGCCGGCCCTTTCCCAAGGAATCGAAGCGGCCCCTGGAAAATATCCCCCTGGTCTCGGCGCAGAGCGGCGAGAACAGGAGGGCCTTGAGCCCGAAGAGGGACGGGTTGTCCGTAGCATCGCCGTCCACGTCCACTGTGCTTCCGTCCCGGGCTATCCCCATGAAGCCGTCCAGCTCCAGGAGGGTGAGCGGGTTGGTGCCGTTCTGGGCAAGGTTTTGCGCGAGCTCGCCTGGGAAGAGCTTTCTCCCCTCCCCGTCCTTGCCGTTGCCCGGGATGTCGGGAACGCCCGCCTGCCCGGACACCACCAGCTCCCCGAAAACACCGGAGAGGTCCCTGAAATATGCCCTCAGGTTGGCGCCAACCCTTTTCGCAGCCTCTGGGCCCGGGGATGCGGAAGGGCTGCCAGAGCCAGAGGGGAGGCTGGAGTAGGCGTAGGTGTAGCCAAGGAAGCCCAGGGCGTCCGAGAGGGTGGCCGAGCCGTCCCCGCCCTGCTCGCGGCCTATGGCGCAGGCGTGGAGGAAGGCAAGCAGGAAGAAGCGGCCCAGGGCCGCGGGCGCCCCCGCGAGGCTCGCGAGCGGGCGCTCGCTTGCCATGAGCCCCTGAAGCTCCCTGCAGTCGATGCCCGCGACGGGCTGGGAGCTGCACAGCCTCGCCATCTCCTGCTTGAGCCTGGGGAATGCCTCCTCCAGGACGCTTTCCCTCCCCATCTTCCAGTTGACCAGCACCGTGGGTATTATCCCTGGCTTGATGTGCCCGTGCCTGCCCACCCTCCCCACGAGGTTCTTGAACTCGTTGTTGGTGAGGCTCTCGATTGAGTAGAAGCGGTCGAAGCGGGACCTTGGCCACATGACGGTCTCAAGGAACAGGGCGTCCGCAGGCAGGTTCACGCCGTAGGCGATGGTCTCGGTCGCGCAGAGCACGAAGGGTTCGAGATCCACCGGCCTGAAGCGGCGGTAGCCCTCGGCCATGAGCCTCCTGGTCTCCTTTTCGAGACCGCTGAAGTGGAAGAAGATGCCCCTTCTCGCGCAGTGCATGTAGAAATCCACGCTTCCCTCGGATAGCCCCGCCCTCGCGAAAGACGCCTCCAGCTCCTTTAGGAAGAAACCGTCCCTCAGGATGCTGGGCACCTCGCCCCGGCCCATGTCCAACGCCTTGTTAACGAAGGACAGAAGGGAGTTCCAGGAATACGAGGCGTAGATTATCTTCTCATGGCCAGGTATCCAGCCGTCCAGGCAGTCGTCGAAGGAGGCCCCCTCGCCCTGGGCGAGTATCAGCTCGCCAAGCCCCAGCCTGTCCTGGAGCCTGCTCACGTGCACCGGCCGGAAGCGGCGGCGGGAGGCCGTGGGCTGCACGTACATGAGCAGCCGCTGTGGCCTCTCGTAGACCGAGAGCACCAACGGCCTGAGAGGGGCCCCGCCCTTGGCGCGGCCCCTCGCGAGAAGCCCAAGTATCGTCTGGTCCTCGGCCATGGCGCCTGTGGAGAGGCACATGAGCCGCAGGGGGTTCTCGCGGTTCCTGGCCTCGGCCTCGTGGATGAGCCTCCCCAGGGTCGCGTCAAGCGATCCGCCCCGGGTCCTGTCGCCCAGCATGTGCAGCTCGTCTATGAGCGCCATGCCCAGATGCTTTATGAGGCTCGAACCCAAAAAGAAGTTCGAGACCTTCTCGTAGACGACGAAGGCCGCCCTGAAATCCCCGGCCGCTATCCTCGCGTCGTCCTGGTATGCCTCGCCGGTCGAGACTATCACGTCGTCTCGCTTTATGAGCGAGACGCCCTTCCCAAGGCCCTTCTCCAGCATGGCGAGAAGCCTTTTGAACTCCTGGGCGGCATCCTCCACCAGCATCCTGGTGGGGCCCAGGTAGACCACGGGCTGCTTGCGCTCCAGGCACTCGTTTATGAGCGCGAAGGTACCCAGGAGGGTTTTCCCTGTACCCGTGGGCCCGGTCGCGAGTATGTGCCTGTCGGGCACTGGCTCGCGGCTGTTGAGGTTCAAAAAGATCTCCTTGCGGTGGGAGGACAAGGCCATGTCCAGAAGGGATCCGGACAATATGGGCACCGGGAAGAGCTCGTCCGCCTTCCCGGAAAAACCGTAGGAGGGCGCGACCTTGGACAACACGTCGCCCCAGGAGTGCGCGGAAGGCGACCCGTGGAAAAAACCGCCGCTGTCCGCCCACTTAAGGGGGATCATCCCGAATAGCTCTGCCGTGCCCTTCATCCAGTAGGAGTGGGGGAGCGCGACAACCGTCCTCTCCAGCTGGTAGGGCGGGCCCTTCTTCCAGGCCCTGAGCGCGTTCCAGGCCTTCCAGCCGGCCAAGGGCCGCACCAGGGGTCCCCCGGGCGCCCCCGCGGCGGGGGCGCCCGGGCTTGCGGCCGCGTCCACCGCCGCCCCGAAGCCCGGCCTTGAGAATACCGCCCGTCCGTGGTCGCCCTTCCCGCCCTCGGGCTCGCCGTCCCTCGCACCCGTGCCGTTCGCGGACTCCGCCTCCGGGACGGGGGGCGGGTCGCCCCTCCCAGTGAAGTAGGGGACGTCCGCCTGGTGGAAGAGCCCCAGGACCATGTTGTCCCTCAGGAAGGATCTGACCCGCCTCAGGTCGCCTGCCGGGAGACCCATTGGCCCGTGCCCAGAGCCCGAGAGCCTGAAGGCGAAGAGCACCGTTGGCTCCGGGGCCTCCAAGGCCGGCCTGAACCTTGCGAGGAACTTAAGCGGCGCCTCCGCGAACAGGTCCCCCCTGGAAAGGGAGGCAAGGAAGGCGCCGGTCCCCTTCAGGGCCTCGGGCGACACCAGCCTCTGATGGAGCTCGCGGCCAAGGGCCGCGAGCTCGGCCGCCTTGTTCCAGATGGGCGTGCCGATGAGGTCGTAGGGCGGACCCTCCTCCAGCTCGTGGGACTCGTCCCCTATGTGCAGCCTGGGCGGCCCCTTCAAGAGGGGCGTTGTCCAAGTGCCCAGGACGTACATGGCCCCTTCCTTGCTGAAGACCGGGTGATAGGCGAGCATCTGGCACCTTGAATTAGCCTGGCGCAGGGGATCCGGCCAGGGCAGGTATTTTCACAACCTTCTGGCAATATATTATGTATGTTGGGGTAAAACAAGCCGCATTGCTTATTTTGTCCACATATGGGCATACTTCTTCCGATTTGCCACAATATGTGGCCAGAAGCCAGGACATTGTTCGAAATTGTTAGGAAAACACTGGCTTATGCGCGGGGCTTGCAAACGATGGCTGCCTGCCAGAAGCGCCGGGGCCAAGCTTTCCCCTGCCGGGGGCGGGGTGTTTGGAGGAGGCCGTGGCGGTTTGGAAAATCCATGGAAAGGCTTGGAAAGTCCATGGAAAGGCTTGGGAAGTCCATGGAAAGGCTTGGGAAGTCCAGGGGATGGCATGAGGGGGCAAGGGATGGCTTGGGGGAGGATTTACCCAAGGGGATTTCGCGATGGCAAGCGCTAGGAAGAAAAGGGGCCCAATGCACTACATTTAATTATGACACGGACCCATAGGTTCTCGGGCCGTCCTTGCCCTAAAAAAACGCGAGGCTCGCCTCTTCCCACTATAGATCTAGACAACAGGCCCCCGTGTCAAAGAAGCGGCCGGTGCCTGGGCTTAGCCCTCCCTGACTCGGCTAACAATGCATAGATCTAGTTATCTAGCGCTTTTGCCCGGCAACTTCCTTATAAGCGCGATAATTTCCAGCCTAGACTAAAAAAGATGGGATTTGCAAAGATGCGCGCATGCCCTTATCCAAAGATTTAAAAAATTAGTGCGCATGCGAACATAATATCCCAACATTAGCCATAGCCCATGCGGGCCAGCAAGAGATCCCGCATAAGATCTAAAAAGCCCCCAATTTTCCCAAATCAAAAGATCCTTCCATAATCCTTGCCTGAACCGAATTTTAAATTATAAGCACTATATAGAGTTCATGATTAACGAGCGGATTGCGAGCTACGATCACTTGGTAGCATGGGACATTCCCATAGGGCATTCAATTGGGCATCCAATCGGGCATTCCATCGGGCATGCAATGGCACGATCGTGATGACGGAACTGATGGCATTTTGGCCAATTAGAGGATATTTTGGTAAATTCTGGTTTTTGAGGCGAAATCCCAAAACTACCCCGCAAAGCCTTGCCCCGACTAATTATCATGTCTGCCGCAAAGACCTTGGGTTGCACTAGGCGCAGCTTTATGGGGCCAACATTTAGGTAAAATGTACCATAATGCCCACTAACAAGGCATGAGGAATGGGGCATGTCGGCCCGCTATAGAGTGCCGCAAATGTTGCAAAAATCCAACATAGCCCGCCAATGCATGTGGCGTATGTCTAGAAATTAGGAGCCCGCTAATCATTGCAGGCTAGGCATTTTGGCGCTATCGCCTATAGCATAGGGATTTTGTGAGCAATTTTAGGCGATCGCTATATCGTGTCACAGGGCTTTCCGTTTTACGGTATATATCTAGATGACTCCTACCATCACCTTTAAACCCTTAGCCCGCCTGAATTATGTGGGACACATAGGCGCACTTGTTAGTGCTTAAGGTTGCTTTCGCGGCGAATGCCAAGAAAGGGAAAAATTTTACTCACAAACCCTTGACATGGGATTTTCCCTTTTGTATTATCTCAAGGCCGCCCAACCAAGACGGGCCATTGCATTCCGGCATAACCCGTCATGCGACGCATTGAGACTTCCTGATTTCCCGGCCCCTTCCCCCTGTGTAAAATCCAGACCAGGACGACAACGATAGTCAGGCTGAATTAGCGAACAGGGGAAGGCTACGCCCTAAACATTTCAAGACTTGCCCGAAATCGATCCGCAGGCCCCACCCGCCTTGCCGGACGCATTCGGGCAGGGCACATTCGCACAAGGCAGGCTTTGCCATAAGCGAACCCGCAGCGGCCGTTTTGCCGCGGGCACGCCAAAGTCGCACCCATTGGGGACGCCAAAATTTCGCCATGATTGCGCCTATGTTTCTGTGGTCGCGCCACAGTAGCCCCTAACTAGCCCCAAAACAACGCGATAATCGTGCGATATCGCACCTTAATCGCAGCATGGTCACAGCCGCCGCATAGGTCACACAAAAGCCTCTGAGCTTTTGGCTTCTTTGGCGGATGCCGGAAAGCCGCGCAAAGAAGCGCCATAGGCAGATGCCGCGGGGTCTGCCCCATAAGGCCAATCCCGGAACGAAGGCAAGCAACGCCTTTGGCCCACAACAAATAAACATTGATATACAGAAAGGAATGCCCATGACCGATCTAAACACCGTCCCAGAGCTTGCCGCGGCCTTCGCCGTCACCACCATAGACAA
The DNA here is from genome assembly GCA_031278475.1 of Deltaproteobacteria bacterium. Classification (GTDB taxonomy): domain Bacteria; phylum Desulfobacterota; class Desulfarculia; order Adiutricales; family Adiutricaceae; genus JAISMF01. The sequence goes on along the minus strand of JAITKK010000178.1, from coordinate 5,261 downwards.
CAAGGAAGGGAGCGTGGGCGGGATCTACCGTACCGTCGGCGCCCTGTCCGCCGCGAAGTCCAAGGTTGCCACCAACGGGCAGCCCACCATCTTCCCGCTGGCGGGGTCCAAGCTGCTCCTAAGCGAGTTCGATCCAGACGAGCCCAAGCCCTACAAGCTCATCACCCCGGAGTCCGGCGCCAAGTGGTCGGCCGAGGAAAACCCCATAGCCGATCTGGGCGACCTCAGGTCGGTGCTGGTCCTGGGCGACAGCGTGCTTGGGATCGACGCCCAGAAGCACGAGCTGGTGAAGTTCGACAGCTCCGCCACCCCCTGGAAGATAGTCAAGACCTGCGTCTATCAGCCGGTCGCTAGCGGTGCCACCGCCTACGGGCAGCTCTTGGGCGTCTTGGGCAAGCACGTCGTGGCTGGGTTCAACGAGATCTTGAAGCCCGGCACCCCGGAGACTGCATTCGCGCCCTCCCAGCTGGTCATAGTCGACCCAGAGGCCATGGCGCCCCTTTCGGGGACGCTTAACGGGGCGCCCGCCACGACCATCCCGGTTGGCGCCAACGCGACCGCCCTGGATGTATTCAAGGCCAAGGACTCCGACGTCTACGACATCTTCGTGGCCACGGCCGGCGGCAGGCAGGTGGTGCCGGAGGGGAACGGCGAGAACTCCAGGCTGGACCTGGTGAGCGTGAAGATAACGGACAAGGGCTTCGAGGCAACGTCCAAGACCCTTCTGACGGCCGAGGGCGCGGGCTCCAACAACATACAGTCGATAGCCATCAGCTCCACCAACAGCTCTGCCTTCGTGCTTCTCGCGAAGTTCCACAGCTTCAACGAGGAGAACGGCAAGCCCAGGTTCACCTGGGACCTCTACTCCACCTCCGTGGGCGTGCTCAAGCTCCTGGACAAGGCCCCGGTGGGCTTTTTGGGCACCCCGGTCCAGAGGAACATCTACGACTTCGAGGAAGGCTATGTCTGGGACGTCATCTACAACGCCAAGAACGACGAACTCTGGATGGGCCACGGCAATGACATCTACATCTACAGGCTGACCGACCGCGACCCCTGGGGCGACCCGGACGCCTTCTCCCAGGAGGACATGAACAAGGACATCTTCGGGAACCTCCACTCCTTCTGCGTGCCCATAGAGTTCCAGGACGGGGTGCTCCTGAGGGGCTCGGCCGTCGGCGTCGGCACCAAGGGCGGTGGCGTGGCAAGGGCCTCCTCCCTCAGGGACGCCCTCCGGCACGCCAAGAAGTAGGGCTCTTAGGGCCCTTTCCCCGCCTCCGAGGGGAAAGGCCGGCCCTGGGGGGCGGCCGGGGCGGGGGCTTCGCCCCCGCCCTCGTCCGTGCCCGCTGGATGCATCCTTTGGCAACAAGGCCCGCGCCTTTGGCGCGGGCCTTTCGTTTTACCCCACCCCCTGGGCCCTTTTTGGGGCCCTTTTTGGGGCCTTTTTTGGGCCTTTTTCCCTCCCGGGCGTTGGCCGGATACATTTCTTTGAGCCTTGGAATCTCTCCCGCCCTCTTTTTATCTCTTGGGCCCCGGCTTGGCCCAACCCCTTTGGCCCGTGGTTAAGCCCCTCCCAGGCGACCCAGGATCTGGGGCCAAGGGGCGCTATTTTCCCTTGCCTTGTGTTTACTGGAATTTCCGCATATAGTTACCTATGGTGGGCGGGGCCGAAGGCCCCGCCCTTTACACCGTGCCACTCATGCAAGGAAGGATCGCGTACAACCGCTATGGACGACAAGACAGCTTTCATATTCCCGGGCCAGGGCGGCCAGTTCGTGGGCCAGGGCAAGGCCTGGGCCGAGTCCGACGAAAAGGTCAGGGAGATCTTCAGGACGGCCGACGAGGTCACCGGGAGGCCCATAAGCAAGTTTTCCTTCGAAGGGCCCCTGGAGGATCTCACCATGACCGCGAACCTCCAGCCGGCGGTCCTGGCCGTGAGCCTCGCCGCGGCCAGCCTGCTCAAGTCCAAGGGCAAGGTGCCGGACTACGCCGCCGGGCACTCCCTGGGGGAGTACGCCGCCCTCTGCGTGGCGGGGGTGTTCGACGAGGCCACCGCCTTCGAGCTGGTGTGCCAGAGGGCCGCCCTCATGCAGAAGGCGGCCATGAACAACCCTGGCACCATGGCGGCCATCCTGAACCTCGACATTCCCACCATCGAGTCCATCTGCGAGCTGGCGAGGGCGGAGGGCATGGTGGTGATAGCCAACTACAACACCCCCCAGCAGACGGTGATATCCGGTACAAGCAGGGCCGTGGCCGCGGCGACCCGCTTCGCCCAGGCCAAGGGGGGCCGCTCCGTGCCGCTTCCCGTCTCCGGTGCCTTCCACAGCCCCCTCATGTCCGAGTCGGCATCGGTCTTTTCCGACATCCTCCGGGACACCGACTTCCGCCCGCCAAGGATCCCCGTCATACCTAACTCCCTGGGCACCCCCGTGACCGACCCCTACGAGCTGAAGAACCGCCTGGTCGCGCAGATGACCTCCCCCGTCAGGTGGGTCACCACCGTGAACTCCCTGGTGTCGGCCGGGGTAAGGAACTTCCTTGAGTGCTGGCCCAGGCCCTACCTTACCAACATGCTTAAAAAATGCCTGGCCGACGAGCTCGGGGCAAGCATCGGGCTGCCCTGACGGCTCCCATGGCCAGCGACACCGAAGAAGGCGCAAAGGTGCGCCCTGACGGCCCCGGGGAAGGCCCCAAGGGGGAGCCTCTCTTGGAAGGCCCCGGGGAGGGTGCGACCGAAGAAGCCCCCGAGGGGGAGCTTCCCTCGGACACCCCCGAAAAGGGCAAGGCCAAGGCCTCAAGGCTGAAAAGGTTCCTATTGTGGCCGCTCGCGGCCATTGTCATATTGTTGGGCGCCTTCTGGCTCTCCTTGGGGCTCTTCCCGGACCCCATGGAGCAGGGGGCGGGCTGGGACTGGACCATGCGGGTGACCGACCGGGAGGGGAGGGTCCTAAGGGAGTTTTTGTCGCCCTCCATGAGCAAGCGGGACTTCGTCCCGCTCCCCGAGGTGAGCCCCTACCTGGTGGCGGCCGTACTTGCCGCCGAGGACAAGCGATTCCGTCATCACCCGGGCTTCGATCCCCTGGCCTTCGCCCGGGCCGCCTGGACGAACGGCCGCGCCGGGAAGATCGTGAGCGGCGGGTCGACCATCACCATGCAGCTGGCAAGGCTTGGGAAGGGCCTTAGCCCGGGGCCCAGGACCTACGGCCGCAAGCTGTCGGAAACCTGGGCCGCCCTCCTCATCGAGCGGCACCACTCCAAAGACGAGATACTGGAAAGCTACATAAACCTGGTCCCCATGGGGAGGCTCAACTCAGGGTTCGAGTCGGCGGCCAGGATGTACCTGGGCAAGGGCATAAGGGAGCTTAGCCCCTCCGAGGCGGCCTTCCTGGCGGCCCTCCCGGCGTCCCCGGGCTCCTTCGACCCCTACCGGCACTTCCCCAAGGCGGTCGCCCGCCGGGACGACATCCTCAAAAGGATGCGCGACCAGGGAGCCATAACAGGCGAGGCCCTGGAAAGGGCCCTCTCCGAGACGGTCGCCCTGAACCACAGCCCCCCTCCCTATCTTGCCCCCCACTTCGTCGCGAGGATAGCGCAGATGCTCCCGGCTGGCGAAGGGGAGATCCGCACCACCCTTGATCTCTCGCTTCAGCAGGAGCTCGAGGCCATGGCCTCGGAGACGGTGGAGAACAACCGCGCCCAGGGGCTCGAGCAGGTAAGCGTCATCGTGATGGGGCTCCCGGAGAGGGAGATCCTCGCCTGGGTGGGCTCCGGCGACTTCCATGCCGAAAAGGACGGCCAGCTGGACGGGGTCCTGGCCCCAAGGCAGCCCGGCTCGGCACTCAAACCCTTCATATACGCCCTGGCCTTCGACACCGGGAGGCTCACCGCCTCCACCAGGATGAGCGACGCCCCCAGGGACTTCCAGGGGAGGGGCGAGGTATTCAGCCCGCGCAACTACTCTGGGCTTTTCTCCGCCCAGGTGAGCGCGAGGCAGGCCCTTGCGAGCTCCCTGAACGTCCCGGCCGTGATACTCGCGAACGAGGTGGGCGTGGGGAACGTGCTTTCCAACCTGCGGGGCCTGGGCCTTGAGACCCTGGACCGGGACGCCGCCCATTACGGCCTCGGGCTCGCCCTGGGCGACGGCGAGGTGAGCCTCCTATCGCTCGCGACCGCCTACGCCATGCTGGGGGACGGGGGCATACTCGCGCAGCCCGTCTACTTCCCGGGGCAGTCGGCCGATACCCTGCCCAAGAGGGCCCTTAGCCAGGAGGCCGCCTTCCTGGTAAGCGACATACTCGCGGACGACCTCGCGAGGGGCATGGGTTTCGGCTACGACGGCATACTGAACACCCCCTACCCAAGCTCGGTCAAGACCGGCACCAGCTCCAACTTCCGGGACAACTGGTGCATAGGCTACACTGACCGCTACGTGGTGGGGGTCTGGGCGGGGAACTTCGCAGCCCAGCCCATGACCAAGATATCCGGCATAACGGGCGCCGGGCAGCTCTGGCGCAAGGCCATGGATCTCCTGGCCGAAAGGGCCGAGCCCAAAGCGCCCATTGCGCCTTCCGGCATAAGATCCATCCCGGTCTGCCCGGTTTCCGGGCTCCCGGCGGGGCCCGATTGCCCCACTTCCGTGAGGGAGTGGTTCCTCGCCAAGTTCCCCATCCCGGCCGAGTGCGACCACCTCCACCTGAGCGAGATGAGGGTCCTTGGTGCCTCCCTTGAGTTCGGGCTCATAAGCCCCCTGCCTCGCGAGATCTACGCCTACGACCCGGGGCTTCCTCCCGAGCAGCAGCGGCTGAGGGCCCTCGCCCAGAGTGTGCCGGAGGTTACCGAGCTGGTCTGGATCCTTAACGGCAGGGAGCTGGCCCGCACCAAGACACAAGGCTACGGCAGATCCTCCTTCTTCCTCCCGCTGGAAAAAGGCGGGAACCGCCTTGAGCTAATCGGCATCCGTGGCGGGGAGGAGGCCCCGCTCAAGGCCTCGGCCAGCTACTCTGTGAAGTAGGGGGCTGTTATGTTGGGGGCGCGGGAGGGGCCATCCTAGGTTGCCGCGGGGGGACAGTGGTTTGGGGGGATATTGGGGGATGATGGAGGATGATTGCGGATTGAGCATTAAAATCAAGTTGCACAGATTTCAAAATCTTTTCTGTGACTTCAATTGCACTGTCTGCGACAGCGACAGAGAATTTAGCACTTTTTCGGCAAAACTTTTCGATAACTTCAGCAACACTCGATTTTGGAGTGATCACGAA
>JAITKK010000174.1 GCA_031278475.1 Deltaproteobacteria bacterium | reverse complement strand
CCGAGAGAGGGGCGAGCCTTGTGGCCATCCCCGCCGAGAGCAGCATGGCCTCTTTTATCGGGAGTTCCCTTGGTGCGGCGTTGGCGGTCATCCGTAAGTCATCCGTTGGGTCATCGCGTCGGGTCAATCCCCTCCAAAAAGCCATCAACCATGGGTCAAGACGCGGGCTGCCCCATGCTTTGAGGAAGTGTTCGGTTGCGCGGCCAAAACCCGGTCAGGGCTGGCAGCAAGTTCCTATCGAAAGGACGGGTCGCGCCACAATATACCAAATGCGGGGCGCGTTTGGGTAGGGCTAAGTCGCGGCCGTTGCGAAAGGGTCGGAAGGCATGACAACAAGTGCAACCAAAAAGCATGGACTTGGCTTAATGGCGGATAATATCGGAACGCATAACGGCCGATCATAAAGGATGATGGGGGATGATGGGGGATGATAGCGATATTGGCGGATATTTCGGATATTGGCGGATCATGACGGCCCGTAACGGCTCGTAACGGATAATCGCGGCAAAACGATCATAACGGCCCATAACAACTCATAACTGATAATCGCGGCATAAACGGCCATGGAGTAAGTGTCGCGCTTTTTAGGGCTGATTTTGGATCTTTTTGACATGCCCGTAATCGCAAAACATTCCCGCGGCATCCAGCGCAAGGGAAACAAGCAAGGATTTAACCGGGCCGTTTCGGCATATGGCTGGCAACCAGCGTCATTTATGGCACGCAGCTGGACGCTTGCAGCTGAATGCTTGCTGATGGTGTTTGCAGCTAAACGGCACGCAGCTGGATGCTACGCAGCATGGCATAGAGAGGGCTCCCGCGTATCATCCTTGGCCCAAATCGAAAAGGCGCGGGCTTCCTTTCGGAAGGCCGCGCCTAAGGTTGATTGAGGGTTTCCGCCTACTCGTAGTCGAAGACGTTTATCCAGCCGCTCAGGAAATCCTTTTCCTCAGGTATGCCCTTGGACAGCTGCGCGGCCGCGACTATGGGCATCCAGCCTTGGACGTAGCTCTTTTTGACGCCGCTCTTCTGGCAGTAGAGGTCCAGGTAGCTGTCGGCCATGCCAAGCTGGTCGTTGAGCTTTAGCCACAGGTATGTCCTCGCGACGTCCGCCGAGGCGTTCCCCTGGGTGGCGTGCGACCAGTCCAGGATGTAGGGCAGGTTGTCCTTGGCGTTGATGACGATGTTGGAGGGGATGAAGTCGCCGTGGCAGAGCTTGTAGTGCTTGGGGAGCGACTCGAGCCTGGTCAGAAGCTCGAAGCGGGCCCTTTCGTCAAGGTCGTAGGACGAGAGCTGCCTCGTTATCTTGTGCTTGAGGACGTTCAGGAGCGGGGCCTTCTTGGAGTGCACCAAAAGGTGCTGGTCAACGAAGTCCCCCATGGCGGGATCCGATGGGCTCTTTATCAGGCTCGCGAGGGTCGGCCCCTCCACGAAGTCCATGACGATGGCCCACTGGCCCCCGATGACCGTGACGCCCTGGACCTTGGGTATCAGGAGCCCGGTATCCTCGCAGCGGGCCTGGTTCAAGGCCTCGTTGAGGATGTCGCTCTTGGGGTAGCCCTGCTCGAATATCTTTATGGCCAGGTCCCCGTCGCGGTAGACCTTCTTGCGGGGGCGGGTGGCTATCAGGTTGTTAAGCTGCATTGGCTAGACCTCCTTCCTCTGGCTCTTCCCGTAGTAGGCGTTCAGGTACATTGCCTTTATCTCCCCGATGAGCGGGTAGCGGGGGTTCGCGCCCGTGCACTGGTCGTCGAAGGCATCCTCGCTCATGAGGTCCAGGCGGGCCAGGAAGTCCGCCTCGTCCGGGACGTAGTCCCGGATGCTCGGCTTTATGCCGATCTTCTCCTTCAGCCCGGCCAAGGCCTTCAGCAGGCCGTCCAGCTTGGCGTGGTCGCCCTCCCCCTCGCCCCTGAAGCCCAGGAAGTCGGCTATCTCGGCGTAGCGGGCGAGCCCCTTGGGGTAGGGGTACTGGGAGAACGCCCCCTGCCTGGTCGGCCGCTCGGAGGCGTTGTAGAGCAGCACCTCCTCTATCATGAGCGCGTTGGCCAGCCCGTGGGCTATGTGGTGGAAGGCACCCAGCTTGTGGGCCATGGAGTGGCACACGCCCAGGAAGGCGTTGGCGAAGGCCATGCCGGCCATGGTCGCGGCGTTCGCCATCTTCTCCCGGGCCTCCGGGTCGTCAGCCCCGAACTCGTAGGCCCTCGGGAGGTACTCGAAGATGATCTTGAGGGCCTTCAGGGCCAGGGCGTCGGTGTAGTCGGTAGCGAGCATGGAGGCGTAGGCCTCGAGCGCGTGGGTCGCGGCGTCAATCCCCGAGTTGGCGGTGAGCCCCTTGGGGGCCCCCATGTGGAGGTCCGGGTCGATTATCGCCATCTTGGGAAGCAGCTGGTAGTCGGCCAAGGGGTACTTGAGCCCCGAGGCGTCGTCGGTTATGACCGCGAAGGGGGTCACCTCCGAGCCCGTGCCCGAGGTGGTGGGTATGGCTATGAAGTAGGCCTTGGACCCGAGCTTCGGGAAGCTGTTTACGCGCTTCCTGATGTCGGAGAACCTCATCGCGAGGTCCTCGAAGCGGGATTCCGGGCTCTCGTAGAGGAGCCACATTATCTTCGCGGCGTCCAGGGCCGAGCCCCCGCCCAAGGCTATGATGCAGTCGGGCTCGAAGAGCCGCATCTGCTCGGCCCCCTTGGTCGCGGAGGAGAGGTTGGGATCGGGCGCGACATCGAAGAAGGTTGTGTGGCGGACGCCCATGGCGTCCAGCTTGTCGGTCACCTGCCTTGTGATGCCGCTCTTGAAGAGGAACTGGTCCGTCACGAGGAAGACCTTCTTCCTGCCGAGCTCGTGCTTGATCTCCTCTAGCGCTATGGGCAGGGAGCCCCTCTTGAGGTAGACCTTCTCCGGGGCGCGGAACCACAGCATGTTGTCCCTCCTCTCGGCCACTATCTTGGTGTTGAGCAAGTGCTTCACCCCCACGTTCTCGCTTACGCTGTTGTTGCCCCAGGACCCGCAGCCCAAAGTCAGCGACGGCCTGAGCTTGAAGTTGAAGAGGTCCCCTATGCCGCCGTGGGCGGAAGGCGTGTTCACCACCACCCGGCAGGTCTTGGCCTTGGACACGAACGCGTCCAGGGTGGCCCTGGCCTTCCTCGGGTCGAGGTAGATGGAGGCCGTGTGCCCGTAGCCGCCGTCGGCTATGAGCCTCTCCGCCTTCGCGAAGGCCTCGTCCATGTCGGCCGCCCCGTACATGGCAAGTATCGGGGAGAGCTTCTCCCTCGCGAACTCCTCGGAGGGGTCCACCGACTCCACCTCGGCTATGAGTATCTGGGTGGATTCCGGGACGTCTATCCCCGCGAGCTTGGCGATGGCCGCGGCCTTCTGGCCCACTATCTTGGCGTTCAGGGCCCCGTTGACTATCATCGTCCCCCGCAGGGCGTCCTTCTCGGAGGCGGACAGGATGTGGCAGCCGCGCCTTCTGAACTCCTCGCGTACCTTGTCGTAGACATCCCGGTGGGCTATGACCGACTGCTCCGACGCGCAGATCATGCCGTTGTCGAAGGTTTTCGACAGGATGACTGAGCTAACTGCGGCTATTATGTCGGCCGAGGGGTCTATCACCGCGGGCACGTTCCCCGCCCCCACGCCCACGGCCGGCTTCCCGCTGGAGTAGGCGGCCCTCACCATGTTGGAGCCGCCCGTCGCGAGTATGGTGTCGCAGCCCCTTAGGACGGCCGAGCTGATCTCCATGGTGGGCTTGTCTATCCACGCGATGATCCCCTCCGGGGCGCCCGCCCCCACTGCCGCCTCGAGCACCACCCTTGCCGCCTCGTTGGTGGATCTCGCGGCCCTGGGGTGCGGGGAGATTATGAGCCCGTTCCTGGTCTTCAGGGATATGAGGGACTTGAAGATGGCCGTCGAGGTAGGGTTGGTGGTGGGGATAATCGCCGCTATGAGGCCCAGGGGCTCGTAGTACTTCCTGTAGCCCTGGGAATCGTCCTCCTCGACAAGCCCGCAGGTAACCGTGTCCCGGTAGATGTTGTAGATGTGCTCGGAGGCGAAGTGGTTCTTTATCACCTTGTCCTCCACGACCCCCATGGAGGTCTCCTCCACCGCGAGCTTGGCGAGCGGGATCCTGGCCTTGTTGGCGGCCTTGGCCCCCGCCAGGAAGATCCTGTCCACCTGCTCCTGCCCGAACTCGGAAAAGGCCCTCTGGGCGGCCCTGACCCGGAGCATCGCCTCCTCGAGGCTCTCCAGGGAGTCCACAGTCTGGTAAGTAGTCATTTGGCTTTCCTTAAGGGTTCTGATAATCGGATAATCGGATTGTGTGTTTGACGTGTGTGAATGGTTCCTGATTGGTACCTGATTGGTACCTGTTTGGTTCCTGTTTGGTTCCTGACGTGTTCCTGATTGGCCCGCGCGCAGGCGCGGCGTTCGCCTTGCGGGCGCACTTAAATCACGCGCCCCGTGCCTCGTGCCTCGTGCCTCGTGCCTCGTGCCTTGCGCCTCGCGCCTTTGGGACCAAAAAAATGGGTAAATTCCAGACATGCCTGGCCGGGGCTCGCGCCATTTGCGCAAGCGGGCCGCCCGGCGGCCATCCAACACATTATATCAGAAGCCCATGGAAGGAAAAATGTATGCAAAAAAAAGTATCGGGTACCTTTGACCGGGAACGGGCAAGGTTGCCCGCAGGCAGCCACATGGGCCCCTGAAAGCCAATGGGGGGTACCGGCTCAGTCCGCCATGGTGAGCCCCGCCCCGCGGGTCACGTAGGCCAGGAGGAAGTCGCCCGGGCCGGGGCTGTACCAGGCGAGCTCACCGCCAGCAAGCGTGGAGCCTGGGTCCAGCTCCAGCTCGGCCAGGTTCAGGAAACCCCCGCCCTTGTCGGTGACCTTCAGGAGGGGCACGAAGTAGTACGCCTCGCCCTTGGCGAGGCTGGTGGACTCGGAGACCCTGATCCTCGAGCCCTCCTTGAAGGCTACCCCGTCCGCCTCCAGGAACACGGGCCTCAGGTTTGCCAGATCCGGCCTTATCTCCAGCACCGCCCCGCTCTCCACGGTGAAGCCCCTCACCTCTATCCTCCCGCTGTCCGGGACGCAGGTGGTGCCCCCCACCAGGACGAGGTCGATGAGGCCCCTGCCCGTGTGCCGCCCGGGGCCGTCGGCCCCGGGCCTCTTCCCCGAGCCCAGCACCCTGCCGCTAAGGGTGAGCCTGAAGTCGGGGTCGGGCCTGTCGTAGGCGCCCAGGCTGCCGCCCGCGTATATGGTGGTCGCCTTGTCGCTGCCCCTACCCATGTCGTCGTAGTCTGACACCAGGTCCCCGAACACGGACGCCCCGGCTATGAGGCTCACAACCTCGACATAGCTGTCGGGCGCGGCGTAGAAGGCCCTCTTCTGGCCCTGGAGCAGCCCGCCCACGGTGAAGACCCTCACAAGCGGCCCGTCCAGCATGGCCTGGGCCTCCCTCTCGTATGGGGCGGCGTCAGGCCCCGCCCTGTAGAAGGAGCCCCTGGGGCCCGCCCCCGCTTCTTGGGGGCCCCCGTCGCGGATGCCCGGGAGCCCCGCGCCCATGTCGAAGCGGGCGGCATCCTCCCCGCCCATTACCGGCCCCAGGCTTGTGACGCTATGGCCGCTTCCGTAGGCCACAAGTATGCCCACCCCCCCGGGGCCCGCCCCCTTCACCTCGCAGTCGCCGGAGATGATGACGCTGTTGCCCCTGCCGTCTATGCGGACGCCGACGCCCCCCGCGCCCGAGGCCGAGAGATCGCCCTCCTGGGTTACCGTGTTGAAGCTGCCGTAGACGTGGAGCCCCACGCCGTGGGGCAGCGAGGACATGAAGCCCGAGCCGTTCAGGACCGTCGTGCCGTCGCCGTACACGGAGCGGCCGTAGGCCCTGGAAAGATCGACGTCGTAGCCAAGGTCGATAAGGGCGGCCAGCTCCACCTCGGTGGGCACCTGGTAGTTGCGGAACCCGTCGCCCGACAGAAGCGTGTTGCGGAGCCGGAAGAGCCCCCTGTCCGCCGGCTCCCCGGCCCCGTCCGCGGGGCCCGCCTGCGGCCCCATGGGCACCGGCCTGAAGGTCCCGTCGCCAAAAACCGTCCCCGCGGCCACCCCGTGGAAGGCCCAGCCCTCGCCCACGGCCTGGCCCTTCTGGATGAGCTGCCCGAACTGGGTGTCGCGGCCCACGGACCTAAGCTCCTGGGGGCCTGGGGCGTAAAGCCCCAGGCCCCTCGCGAAGGCCGCGACAAGCGAGCCGTACAGGCCCGGGGACGGGTCCCGGGATTCAGGCCCGTTGGGGGTCTCGGCCGCGGCCCCAAGGGTCAGCTTGGGGCCCTCCCCCACGGATATGGCGATCGCGTAGTCCTGCGGGTTGTCGTAGTTGAAGGCCCTGGGCACTCCCTGGGCCAGAAGGGTCTGGGAGAGCACGAGGTTGTGGTCAGCCGAGATGCCCGGAAGTATCCTTGGCCTGCCGCTTACCGGGGAGTCGTCGTCCGCCACGAAGAGCACCCTCGGCGCGCAGGCCGCCTGCGCGCCCCCGGGGCACTCCCTCTGGACTATGACGTCGGCCCAGTACTTGGCCGCCGAGAGGGATAATGCCATCTCCTCGCCGCTAACCTCCCGCGCGGCCGGCTTGTTCCCGGCGATTGGATCCCTCGCCCCCTTTGGCAGGAAGCTGAGCCTGAAGACCTCGCGCCCGTCGCTGTCCCCCACCCCCAGGTAGTCCGCGGCCTGGGCCATGGGCCCGCAAAGCAACGCGAGCCAAAGTGCCAGGGCGGTCACTGCCTTGGCTGGGGAAAGGATGCGCATCAGGTACCTCGTAAGGGCTTTGCAAACCAGGATTGCCACGCCGCGGCCGAAAAAAACTCGGGCGGGACTGGCCCTGCGGC
>JAITKK010000155.1 GCA_031278475.1 Deltaproteobacteria bacterium | reverse complement strand
AAGGCACCTAGGGAGAAGATTAGGGAAAGGTTAAATGTTTTCGCAAATATCGCGAGATTTTTGCAAAGCCCAAAAAAGCGGCGGGCAAGGTGGGGATAGCCCCCCGTTGCGATTTTCCTGCTAAAAAAACGCCCCGCTCCTTACCAAGGCCCGGGAATTGTGCTAAGCTTTTTGGAACGCAAGGGACAGGTCCTGGCCCTGGAGGGCATCCCTTCAATTTTGCGGATTTCCCGTACTAATGTGTCTTAATATCTCGCTATTCCCATATGTTGGGAGCGGCTGCCACGGCCCGTGGTCCGGGCAAGGAAAGGAGTCACTCAAATGACGCAAAAAATCGCTATCCTGACCGGCGGCGGGGACTGCGCTGGCCTCAACAGCGCGGTGAAGTGGATAACCAAGACTGCCCTGGACCCCCAGCTCGCGACCCACCGCAACGAGAGCTTCGAGGTGATAGGCATAAAGGACGGCTGGAAGGGCCTCATAGAGGTCGAGCCCGAGGATCCCGCCTCCGTCGCCAAGTGGGTGGAGCCGCTCGACGAGCTCATAGTGCGCACCTGGGACCGCTACGGCGGCACCCACCTGGGCACCTCCCGCACCAACCCCTTCAACCCAAAAGACGACCAGAGCGAGCGCTGCGTCGCCAATATCAGGGGGCTCGGGCTCACGGCGATTGTGGCCATTGGCGGCGAGGACACCCTCTCGGTCGCCCACAAGCTCTACAACCTCGGCCAGAAGGTGGTCGGCATCCCCAAGACCATAGACAGGGACCTCAACGCCACCGACTACACCTTGGGCTACGACACGGCCCTGAACGTGATAACCGAGGAGGTCGACAGGCTGCGGACCACCGCAGGCAGCCACAACCGCATATTCGTCGTGGAGGTTATGGGCCGGCACGCGGGCTGGCTGGCCCTGGAGGGCGGGCAGGCCTCGGGCGCGCACATAATACTTGTGCCGGAGTACGACTTCGACGTGGGGAAGGTTGCCGATCTTCTAAGGAGGAGGAGGGAGGCCGGGGTGCGCTACGACGTGGTGGTTGTCTCGGAAGGGGCGAAGCCAAGGGGCCAGGGCGAGATTTACCTCTCGGACAAGACGGACGGCTTCGGCCACAAGGTCCTGGGCGGTATCGGCCTCAGCCTCGCGAAGGAGATAGAGAGGCTCACGGGCTTCGAGACCAGGCACGTGGTGCTCTCCCACATCCAGAGGGGGGGCCATCCCTCGGCAAGGGACAGGCTCATGGGCCGCTACTTCGGGATAGCCGCGGTGGACCTCATACTGGAGGAGGATTTCGGGCGGATGGTGTCCTACCGCAACGGCCAGATAGGCTCGGTGCCCCTGAAGCAGGCCATAGACAAGCTCTACCTTGTGGACACCAAGACCCAGTACGACGTGGAGCGCTACAACGGCCGCCGCAGCTCGCTTGTCCCAAAGCTCTGAGGCCAGGGCCTTGCCTTTCGCCTGCGCCCGCTGCGGCCGCTGCTGCCACGGAAAGGGCGGCATCTACCTGTCGGAGGCCTCCGCCTCAATGGCCGCGGGCTTGCTCGGGATGGGACCTTCCGATTTCGCGAAACGCTTCCTGAGCCCCCTTCCCGGGGGCGGCTGGTCCGTGAGGAGCGGGCCTTCCAAGGGCGACCCTTGCCTGCTCCTGGGCGAAGACGGCCTCTGCCGCATACAGGGCGCGAAGCCCGACGTCTGCAGGGCCTGGCCCTACCTGAGGGCCCCGCTTGGGTCCGAGGGGGCCTTCCTGGAGCTTAGGGGCTGCTGCCAAGGGCTGTCCGGGCTTACATGGCGGGACTTTCTTAAGGGCTTCGAGGAACCAGGCGCGGCACCCCCCGGCGATGCGCCCCCAACGGGGGGCTTCAGGGCCTTGGCGCGAGCCATTGGGGGCCCTTGGGCATTTTAGGCCCCACCGCCAGTCCCGGGGCCGGGCGGCCCCCGCGATTGGCAGGGTTTTGCCCGGGCAAGGGCTTATTTTGACCCGCCCCTTGGAATTTTCCTTGCAATGCCGGGCCTTTTTGTGTTATAGCAATAGAACCTCACGGGCAAGAGGGTTGCGTTGCCCGAAACTTATTGTTGCCGTCCCCTTGGGCGGCGGCTTATCCCGGAAAAAGGGAAGTAAGGGGCCGAGCATGGCGATGGGCCATACTACTTATCATGGGGCTTCAGAGACCCGCGCGCGTGGGCGCGTCGTGGGATCGACCCTGCCCTTAGCATTGCTTCCCCTCCTCCTTTTGGGCCCGCATAGGCCGGCCCGGTTCGGGGTATTGCAAGCTTAAGGGGACTTAAGGTTAATACCAAGAAAGGCCGGGTCGGAAGACTTGGCCTTTTTTTTTGCCCGCCCGCGCGGCCCCGACGGGGCCGCGCGGGGCGGGCGGGCGAGCTGCCCGGGGAAACACAACAGGAGAAGCGCCATGACTCATAGCAGGAAAAAGAAGGGCCCCGCGGGGGCCGAGGGGGCGCCCGCCGGGCGCGAGGTCGCGGCCGGGGACAGGGTCCACTTCTTCGACACCACCCTAAGGGACGGGGAGCAGGCGGCGGGGGTCAACCTGAACGCCGAGGAGAAGCTCCAGATAGCCATACAGCTCGCCAAGATGCGGGTGGACGTGATAGAGGCGGGTTTCCCGGCGGCATCCCCAGGCGACTTCAACTGCGTGCAGCTCATCGCGCGGGAGGTAAGGACAGCTACCGTGTGCGGGCTCGCGAGGACCCGGGAGGGGGACATCCGGGCCGCGGCCCAGGCCCTCGCCAAGGCCGAGAACCCCCGCATCCACGTCTTCCTCGCCACCAGCCCCATCCACATGGAGCACAAGCTCAGGATGAGCGAGTCCGAGGTCCTGGACCAGGTGAGGGCCGGGGTGATGCTCGCAAGGTCCCTGTCCCCCGAGGTGGAGTTCTCGGCCGAGGATGCCTCCCGCTCGGATCCCGCCTTCGTTATCAGGGTCTTCAAGCTGGCGATCGAGGCGGGGGCCACCATCCTCAACATCCCCGACACCGTGGGCTACGCCCTCCCTGAGGAGTTTTACGGCTTCTGCAAGGGCATAATAGAGGGCGTGGCCGCCCCCAAGGGGGTCATCTTCTCCGTGCACGCCCACAACGACCTGGGGCTCGCGACAGCCAACTCCCTCGCGGCCGTGAGGGCCGGGGTCAGGCAGGTGGAGGGGACCATCAACGGCATGGGCGAGCGTGGCGGGAACTCCGCCATCGAGGAGGTGGTGATGGCCCTCAGGACCCGTTCGGACTTCTACGGGCTTTCCACCAACCTCGACACCACCAGGCTCTACCCGGTGTCGAGGCTCATAGCCAAGATATCCGGGGTGATGGTGCCGCCCAACAAGCCCGTGGTGGGGGCCAACGCCTTCGCCCACGAGGCGGGCATCCACCAGCACGGGGTCATGGCCAAGCGGGAGACCTACGAGATAATGCGGGCCGAGGACGTGGGCTCCACCCCGGCCGTGATGGTCCTTGGCAAGCACTCCGGGAGGCACGCCTTCCGGGACAGGCTGGAGTACCTGGGCTACAACCTGGACGACACCCAGGTGAGCCGCGCCTTCGAGATATTCAAGAAACTCTGCGACGAGAAAAAGGAGGCGACGGACGGGGACATCGAGGCCATAGTCTCCGACCAGATATTCTCGGTCTCGCCCGAGTTCAGCTACGAGTTCAGGGAGTACTCCATGCAGGTTGGCGGCGGCAACACCACCTGCACGGTGACGCTCGACCGGAACGGCGAGGCGAACACGGACGCGGCCACCGGGAACGGCCCGGTGGAGGCGGCCTACGCGGCCATCAAGCGCATAATCCGGATACACCCGAGGCTTGAGAATTTCAAGATATTCGCGACATCCGAGCGCTCCAACGCCTTGGGCGAGGCCCAGGTCATACTCTCCCTCGACGGCATCAGGGCCCAGGGGAGCGGGGCCTCCACGGACATCATCAAGGCCAGCATCAGGGCCTACGTGAACGCCGTGAACCGCCTCTACTCCACGGCCGCGGCAAGGAAGCTCTCGTTGCCGTCATACGACGCCAACGCCCCAAGCCCAGGCGGGAAGGGCAAGGCCTAAGGCGGGGTTCGGGGAAGGCCTGGGCCTTGGATCCTTGGATAAGTCCTGGGAAGGCCATGGTGGCGCGCGCGATGGCGCCCCAGGGTCATTTCCCGACAAAGGCCATGACAATATAGCCCGGGGCCGATGGCGCCCCCTTTCGGGGGGGCGCCCGGGAAGGCAGGGGGCCCGTCCCGGGCCCCCTTTGCCATTTGGGGGCCAAGGCTCCCAGGCCAAAGGCCGCAAGCCCCCAAATGGCTTGAAAGGCCGGCTTTCTTGGGGTATAGTTTTAAAAGCCCTGCCGAATGCTGCAAAGGTCAATTTGACAATCCGCATTATAACTTAAGTGGCGATATTGGATCTGATTAGATCTAATTTGGGTCTGATTTAGATCTTTTTTGCTCTTTTGGGGCTAATTTTAGGGGTTTTACGGATTTTTTTTGGATGGTTCCAGGCCGTCCTGCGATGTTCCGGGCCCCCACGGAGGATATCCCCCCCATGCTTGCTAGCCTTTCCTGGTTGGGCGACTTCGTGCCCCTGGGGGATCTGAGCCCCGCCTACGTCGCCGACCGTCTCAGCATGGCGGGCCTCGAGGTGGAGGGCCTGAGCGACTTCAGGGCCTACCTGGACGACGTGGTCGCCGCAAGGCTCGTGGGGTCCGAGCCTTGGGGGAAGCTCACCCGCTGCGTCCTGGACTCCGGCCCAAGGGGCAAACAGCAGGTCCTCTGCGGGGCCCCGGACCTCAGATTGGGGGCCATCTACCCGCTTGCCTTCATGGGGGCGGTCCTCCCGGGCGGCCCGGTGAGGAAGATGAGCGTCAGGGGCCAGGACTCCGAGGGCATGCTCTGCTCGGAATACGAGCTGCTCCTGGGGGAGGACAGACTGGGCCTCTTGGCCCTGCCCGACGACACGGCCCCGGGCACCCCGCTAAGGCGGCTCTACCCAGGCGAGGATTGGATCCTTGAGGTGGGCGTGACCCCCAACAGGGGGGACGCGTTGTCCCACTTCGGGCTCGCGAGGGATCTCGCGGCCATGCTGGACAGGAAACTCACCCTGCCTTCCTTCCAAGTGGAGGAGTCGGGGACGCCCGCGTCCCGGCAGGCCAAGGTCTCCATAGAGTGCCCCGAGGCCTGCTTCCGCTACTGCGGGAGGGTCATCAACGGGGCGAGGCCCGGGGAGAGCCCGCTGTGGATGGCGCGAAGGCTGTGCTCCCTGGGCTCAAGGCCCATAAACGACGTGGTGGACGTTACCAACTACGTGATGCTGGAGCTGGGGCTCCCGCTCCACGCCTTCGACCTGGGCTTTTTGGCGGGAAGGGAGATAATAGTCCGGACCTACGGGCCGGGCACCAGGTTCACCACCCTGGACGGCCAGGAGAGGCTGTTCACGGCCGAGGGGAACGTGCTCATCTGCGACAGGGACCGGCCCGTTGGCATTGGCGGTGTTATGGGCGGGCTGAACTCCGAGGTGACGGGGGAGACCCGGGACGTCTTTTTGGAAGGGGCCATGTTCAACCCGGCCAACGTCCGCAGGACCTCGAAATCCCTGGGGCTCTCAACCGACGCCTCCTACCGCTTCGAGAGGGGCCAGGACGTCTCGCTGTGCCCCACGGCGGTGTCCAGGGCGGCCGCCCTCATGGCGGCCCTGACAGGCGGGAGCGTCGCCCCAGGGCTGCTCGACGCCTACCCCAGGCCCTGGGAGCCAAAGGTGATCGGCTTTTCCCCTAAACGCTGCAACGCGCTCTTGGGCACCGACCACGACCCCAAGGACATGCTGAGGGTGCTGGGGGCCGTGGGGGTGAAGGCCGAGCCCCAGGGCGACGGGACCTATCTGGCGGAGCAGCCCCCGCACAGGCTGGACATTGGCCAGGAGGCCGATCTCTTCGAGGAGGTCGTGAGGCTTTTGGACTTCGCGAACCTGCCGTCCACGCTCCCCAAGCCCCCGAGGCCTGCCTCGGATCCCCCGGCCGCCTGGGGGCTAAGGGCCAGGATCGCGTCCTTCATGACGGGCAGGGGCTTTCTGGAGCTTATGAGCTACTCCTTCCACAACCCCAACATGTTCGACAAGCTGGGGCTGGGGGGGGCCGACCCGCTAAGGGCGAGGGCGGTCCCCATTCTCAACCCGCTCTCCGAGGAGAACGGCACCCTGCGCACGAGCATCGTGCCCTCCCTGTTGAACGCCTGCAGGCTGAACCAGTACCATGGCCAGTGGGACCTGCGGCTCTTCGAGCAGGGGGCGGTGTTCCTCTCGGAGGGTCCCGGCGCGAGGCCCTTGGAGAGGCAGTCCTTCGCGGCCCTTGTGTCCGGGGAGGGCGAGGATGCCTCCTGGAACGAGGAGGGGAGGGCGCCCGACTTCTTCGACCTCAAGGGCGTGCTCGAGGCCCTGGCCGCGAGCTTCCTCGAGACCTGGTCCTACCGGCCGGCCCACGCCCTGCTACCGGCCTTCCTGGAGCCCAGGGAGTCGGCGGCCGTGTTCCGGGACGATCTCTACCTGGGCTTCATAGGGCTCCTCAAGTCCGAGGTCGCGAAGAAAGTGGGGCTCAAGGAAAGCGGCGGGCCGGTCTACCTCTTCGAGCTCTTCCCCGAAGGCCTCCCGGCCGAGACCGTGCCCACCTTCGCGCCCTTCTCCCAGTACCCGGGCGTTACCCGGGACATCGCGGTCCTGGTGGACTGCGGGGTCCAGGCGGGGGAGCTGATGGGTGCCATAAGGGACTCCGGGGACTTCCCGCTAGCCGGGCTCAGGCTCTTCGACGTCTACTCGGGCCCCAAGCTCCCGCCCGGGAAGAAAAGCCTCGCCTTCCGGCTCTTCTTCCAGGACCCGGGCATGACCCTCAACGAGGGGCTAGTCCAAGGCTACACCAAGAGCATCCTTGAAAACCTGGGGAACAAGTTCCAAGCCAGGCTTCGGGACTAAGCGCCACCCCTAACAGGGGGGCGGAACGAGGATCCCAAATGACAAGCACGTCGACCCCGCTCACCCGGGCTGAGCTAATCCAGATCCTTCGCGAGCGCCTGTCCATATCCTCCAAGGACGCGAACAGGATAATAGAGTCGGCCCTGGACGCCATCTCCGACTCGCTGGCGAAGAACGGGACCGTCTCGCTCATTGGCCTTGGCCGCTTCCAGGTGAAGCTGACCCCGGCAAGGCCCGGCCGCAACCCGAAGACCGGGGCCTACGCGGAGGTGCCCAAGCACTTCCGGCCCACCTTCACCATGAGCCGCAGCCTGAGGGACCGCCTCATGGACTACGGCCAGAAGCACCTGGCCCTGGGAAAGGTCACGGCGCCCGGGAACGCCAGGAAGGGCGGCAAGGGCAACGGCGGGGACGTCGAGGCCTGAGGCCTCGGGGGGGCCTATGAAAGAGATACCCAACGGGCAGCTGTTGTTCAAGCTGGGCGAGGCCGCGGAGAAGCTGGGGCTGGAGACCCACATCCTCAGGTACTGGGAAAAGGAGTTCTCCACCTACATCAAGCCCATCAAGATAGGCCTGCGCAAGAGGCTCTACAGCAAGCAGGACCTCGAGACCTTCGGCGCAATCCGGAGGCTGCTCCACGAGCAGCGCTTCACCGTGGAGGGCGCGAAGAAACAGCTGGCGGGGGTCTCCGGCCAGCAGAGGAGGAAGCTCTTCGACGACGTCCAGGAGCAGGGCCGCCCGGCCAAGGGGCCGGCCGGCCCTCCCAAGGGCCAGCCGGCCCCTTCCAAGCCCCAGCCGCTCCCCCCCAAGCCCCAGGGGGACGCGGCCCCGGCAGGGGAAGATCCGAGGCTCAGGGAGCTGGTGGGTGACATCCGCAGCGGGCTCATGGGCCTGAGGGAGCTGCTTCTGGGCCCTCCGGGCACAATCCAGGCGCCCGACGCCGAAGACGGGGGGGGCGCCAAGGAGGGCGAGGGCCCCGGATGAGTCCCGAAGGCATGCCTGTCCTGACGGAGGCCCTCAAGGAGGGCCTCAGGGAGGCGTTCGGCCCTTACGGCAGGGGCGGGACGCCCCTTTCCCTGACCGAGCTCTGGAATGCCACCCAAAAAAGGGCGGCCCGGCTGCGCAAGGGGCCAGAGGACTACCTGCGGGGCCTCCCCGGGCCAAATGGCGCCCTTCCAAGGGACGCATACCCCGAGGCCCTGCGCGTATGGGATCTGGTGGAGCAGGGAAGGCCTGGGCGCTTCTTCGGCTACCCGGCGCTATTCCAGGCCCTGCCCGGGCTCGTGCGGGAGTGGGGCACCCTGGCCTCCAAAAAGTCCATCAGCGCCCTGGTGCTCGCCGCGGGAAGCGGCCACGAGGCCGCGTCGCTCGCGATGTCCCTGTCGGCCGGGGGCTTCCCCCTCTGGGACTGGGACGTGGGAATAAGGGCTCTCTCCCTGTCCAAGGCGGCGGCCCTAAGGGCCGCCGCCTTCGCTTTTCCCGAAAAGGACGCGTCGTGGCTGACAGAGGCGCTCGGCACCAAGCACCTCAAGGAGTCACGCGGGGAGTTCAGGCTAAGGCCCGGCGTCAGGAGGCTCATAAGCCCCGGCTGGGGGGATCCGTTCCTCCCGCATCCCGCGAACCCGCTCCCGGGGCTTTCCGGGACGGTGGACCTGCTTCTCGCGAGAAGCTTTTGGAGGGATCTCCCGGACGGGCTTTTTGGCGAGTTCAAGGCCAAGACCCAGTCGCTCCTGGCCGAGGGAGGCATGGCGTTCCTGGCCCCGGGGGAGCTGTGGGTGCCGGACGCGGGCTTCTCCCTGGAGGAGAGGCAGGGGGTCTTCTTCTTCCGCAAGGGCGACACCCGCAGGCGGGCCAACACCTTCTTCAGGGCCAAGGACAGGGGCGGGAAGGCCCCCACCGGGCCATCGCCGCAGCCCAGGCCCGGCCCCAGGCTGCGCCAGATAAGGGAGTCCGCGGCCATGCTCCTGGAAAAGGATCCGGAAAAGGCCAAGGACTTCGCAATCGAGGCCATAAGCTCGGCCCAGGAGGAATCAGGCACATTTTGCCCGAAGGACTACCGCATGCTTGCCGAGGCCGAGCGCGCGTTGGGGAGGCCCAACATAGCGCATGCCATAGACGAAGCCATGGAGCTTGCCGAAAACGCCGCTCCATAAATGCGGGCGCGGCTTGCCATTGCGTGATTTTTGGAATTAACGTGCCTATCGCGCCATGTTTGGCATTGAGGCCCTTGCGCTTCCTTGCCGTTTAGCGGTTTGGCAGTTAGGCTTTCCTGCGAGTTGTCATTGATTTGCGTCAAAAAAAAGCAAAAAACCCATGTTTGCCCACCCCGTGGGCGATTTTTTTGGGATTATTGGCAATTGCAGTATAATTGTATTGTGATGGATGCCAATGGGGGTAACTTCATTTGGCTCATCCCGGCAAGGGATTTTAATCTTCTAAATATGCCAATAATTATACCATTTTCCGCCAACACAAGTTTGTTGCATATGGATTTTGGTTGAGGCATAATTAGCGGTAGTCATCCTTGCCGCATGCAAGGTTGAAAGGCTTATTGGCATAGTGCGCAGAAACGGCGTTGAAATTGCGGATATTTTAGTTTATCGCCATTGATTATTAAGGCTGAATAATGTTCAAAGTGTCATATAACAATCATATATGTGTTTTTGTGGGATTTGTTGTCATTTTGGTTTCCTCATTTATTCTGATTATGGGGGAGAGCGGGGATATTTTTGCCGAAAATCTGACATACCCAGGAACAGCACTGAAGCCGGATGCTGATGGTAATCAGGCACTATATCCCACAACAAGTTATTCAGATAATACGGTCACTGTACAAGGAAATTCAACTATAGAGGTAGCTTACGGCGGATACAGAAGGGAGACAGGTAACGGTACCTTTAATATTGAAAATAACACCCTGACAGTCAAAGAAAGCTCAACGTTAGAGAGAAATGGCTATGGCGCAGACATGCGCATAGAGACTCCTTACCATGATGGCTCTCTCTTTGCCGTGGCCAAAGGCAACAAGCTTTCCGTGGAAGGGCAATCAAAGATAGGCCCGAGTGCATCTGGAGCAAGAGTTGTGATCGATTGCGGCTTTGGCGATGATTCATTCTGCGCAAATGCAATTGTAACATCGAACGAACTCCATGTAACAGAGTCAGAAATCTTACAGGAAGCATATGGAGCACAAATACATAAAGGTGGCAGAGGAGCATCTGAGTTAAATAGCCATTCTAATAAAGTGACGGTCACTAATTCACGCATGCTCCATGAAGTTTACGGAACAGAGGTTACAGTGAATTTGGGAGAAGTCACGGCGGAATACAACAGCCTGACATTTATCAACAGCACAATTGGGAATAGCGGCCAACGAGCTGCTGCGGCGGATGTGTCAATTAGAGAAAAGGGTAAAGCAACAATTTCAAACAATTCCGTAAATTTTATAGAGTCAGTAGCTTATTATAATGTTTATAGTGGGCACATCGATACTCCCGCGCGTGCTGATTTTACAGCAATTGGCAATACTTTCAAAATGGATAACTCAAATTTTACTGAGTCTGTTTACGCATTTCATGGGGACTCGTGGCTGAGTAGGTCAGGTGAGGCCCGCAATAACTGGGTGTATGCGCAAAACGGCAACACAGTAGGGGGGCAGGTCATAGCCGCTGAAGTCATAGTCTATCAGGAAGAACCCGCCATATCCATATCCTCTGAAAACGGACTCAAGTTGTCCGACACCACTGTCGGATCCAATGCGGCCGGGGGCTTGGCTGTGGTAAGAAAAGCTGGCGACGCTGTTGCTTCCGGAAACACGGTGGCGCTGAACCGTACCTCGGTGGGAGGCTATGTTTTGGGCGGCTCCGCAAGGACTTCCTTGGACGGCAACGCCACGGCCTCGGAAAACATCGTCATCCTGCCTGACGTATCCGTCGCGGGTTCTGTCACAGGCGGCAAAGCCGAGGTATCCGGCAGCGGAACCGCCGAGGCCCTCAACAATAT
This sequence comes from Deltaproteobacteria bacterium, assembly GCA_031278475.1. Classification (GTDB taxonomy): domain Bacteria; phylum Desulfobacterota; class Desulfarculia; order Adiutricales; family Adiutricaceae; genus JAISMF01. Next base: position 6,239 of record JAITKK010000155.1, on the reverse strand, counting down.
CATTCAAGGGAGCAATGCCGGAACTGGGCTGACAGCTGTCATCGGCGGAGAGGCAAGGGCCGGGGCTGGCACCGCCAAGGCGTCGGCGCGGATAAGCCTTCCTGACGCGTCTGCCGCAACTGTGACAGGAGGCCTGGCAGTGGTCAATGGCGCCGGGCTCGCGGAGGCAAGCGGAAGCACCATCCTTCGCTCTGGCGGCCACTTAACCGGTTCAGCCATAGGCGGGGACGCCCGGGCCGGCTCAGGCACCGCCAGGGCCTCCCAAAACGCCCTCACGTTCACAAACGCAACCTTGGGCGCGGAGGTTTTTGGCGGGCGGGCGCTTTCTGCCGGGACAGGGCTCGCCGAGTCTGGCGGTAACATGCTGGAATTTTACGGGACCTCGGCGGCTGACAGCATCATAGCCGGTTACGCTCGGGTCGATGCCGACGGCACGGCCAAAGCCGACGGCAATGCCATACTGCTCTCCGACACTTTGGCCAAGGGCGATGTCATAGCAGGGTACGCGGGCGTGGCAGGCATCCCCGGGGTGGTATCCGCGACCGGGGGGCAGGTGACCCTCTCCGGAAACACCTCTCTTACAGGGGAGCCCGCGTCTTGTAGCCCCTGCAGCCTCGCCGGAGGCGAGACCGCCGCCCCCGGCCCCGACGTGGACGTGTTCACGGGCAATACGCTAAATGTGTCGAAGCCTGCCTCCGGAGGCATAATCGTAGCCGTTGCTACGGTGAAGAATTTCGAGAACTACAATTTCCTCTTTGCGGCGGGGACGGCCAGCGGGGCAACGGCCATAAAATTCACCGGTCCCGGTGCGGTGGTCCTGAGCGACGGGGTGTCCAAGCCAAGCGTCATCCGGAGCGTGGACATCGAAGAGGGCTCGTCCGTTCCCGGCCCCGGCGCAAGGCTCATCCTGGTGGACGGGCCCATTAAGACAAGCGACGGGAGCGGCCAGGATATCTTCCAACAGACCTCGGTGTCGGGACAGATGGGCCGGTACGTTGACCTGGAGTACGACCTTGAGTACCAGGACGGCGGCAGCCTTGTGGCGGTCGTTCGAGACGCCCAGGCCACGCCGCAGTCCAAGTCCTTGACCGAGGCGTTCCTCGCGGGGGCCGTCCTCATAAACCAGGGCGCGGATCTCGCGGCAGGGGCCGGCCTTTCCCAGGCGGTGCAGGGAGCCGACAAAATGACAGGGTGGGCCACTTATTCCGCCTTCGACATGGGCCATTCGCGCCACGAGACCGGCTCCCACGTGGACACTGACTCGTGGGCCATCCATCTAGGCTTCTCCAAGGGCTTCGTCCTGGGATCGTCCAGGCTCAGCTTAGGCGTATTCGTTGAAGCCGGACGGGCAAGCTACGAGACCTTTAACACGTACCCTGGCATAGGCGACACCAGGGGGAAGGGTCACGGCGAATTCCTGGGAGGGGGCATGCTTGCGCACCTGCTTTTGCCCCCTTCCGGCCCGGGAAACTTCTATGTCGAGGCCTCGGTACGCTGGGGCCGCGCCTCCAACGACTTCTCCTCCGAGGATACGGGCCAGCTCCTCGGCTCCTATGAGATAGCCTCCAAGTACTGGGGCTTCCATTTGGGGGCAGGCTATGATCTGGCTATTTCCGACTGGGGCCGGCTGGACATGGGCGTAAAGTATTTCCAGAACCGCCGGGGCGGGACGGATGCCGTAACCCCGTCCGGCACCCCGGTTTCGTTCGAAAGGGTGGAATCCAGGAGAATAATGGCATCGGCGCGACTGAGTTTTCTTGCCAGCGGGATGGTGAACCCCTACATAGGCGTGGCCTGGGAGAAAGAGTTCGCGGGCGAGGCCAGGGGCTCTGTCTGGCTGCTGGCGATACCTGAGTCGCCCTCGCTGAAGGGGGATACGGCCATAGGCGAGCTTGGCCTCTCCGTGCGCGTTCCCTCACGGCTTCCAATGTCAATTGATGTGGGCCTGCGGGGCTACACTGGAAAGAGAAAGGGTTTCTCGGGTGGGATAAGGTTAAATATAGAATTCTGAAGATGTCGGTTTCAGCGGGAATTTGGCACAGGTGGCTCTTTGCCAAGGGGTTCGTCTTATTTCGACGGGCGCCGCTTAAAAAAGTCATCCCTGTGCGATAGCCCAGAATCCGAGCCAGGAACGGCGACAGAGTGGAATTCCGGCCCCAAGCGGTTGTTGACCTGGGGAAGCGATTGACCGGGGCGATGGACTGAGGCGATAAACCGGGGCGATGGAATGAGTCGATGGGCTGAGTCGATGGGCTGAGTCGATGGGCTCTTGGCTCGGCCTTTGGGGTTCTCAGAGAATCCAAAAAGGTCTGAAGATTCAAGCTCCATCGGAAGTTTTTTTGGGGCTTAACGAATTTGGTATCCCAAGACATAAGGTGTCGCCGACAAGCTTAAATGTCCGGAAATAGAAATCGCCCTTTGGCCGCGCCTTGCTAAAAAACCTTCCACCGAGACCACGGTTTCACGATAATTTGTATAGTAATATTTTATATAATTATATTGAATTAATAATAAATAAGCTTATTATAATCAGCTAATGCCTAGTAATCTGAAATAATTCTTTGATTTTCATGTGTGGCAATCCTGACCAATAATGTATAAACATATTTAAATTTGGAACCCGGACTGCTATCATTGGCACATGTTCATACGCAAGGATAAAACGGGGAAGTCCGCAAGCGGCAAGCCCTGCTATACACACAAGCTCCTTGAATCATACGGGGACAAAAGCACCCAAAAGTACCGCCACAGGACCATCCTCATGCTGGGGGCCAACTACGACTTCCCCGAGTCTCTCTGGAAAGAGCTGTGCGCCTTGCTTGAGGGAAAGCTTAAAGGCACCCCTCAGCCCTTCCCTGCCTCCGCCGTCTTGGAATCAGAGGCGCAAAGGCTGTACCGGCTTATTATGGACAAACGAGGGAAAGATGTCCCCAACGGCCAAAGTGGCATCCCGCTCGACGGCTACTTCATCGGCGACTTCGAGATAACCAATGTCAAGAGCATAGGCCCGGAATACCTGGCCATGAAGGGGGCCAAAGAGCTGGGGCTTTCGGAAATATTCGCCGAGCTGGGCTTTTCCAAGACGCAATGCGGCTTATTCATGGCCTTGATCATAGGGCGGATGGTCAATCCGGGCAATGTGCGCTCGACTTTGGGTTGGCTTAAGGGCACAAGCGGCCTTGGGTTTTTGCTTGGGATTGACTTCTCGCCCGTTAAGGCTCAGGACCTCCGCAGGGCCTGCGATGCCCTGCTCGCTAAAAAGGATGAGATTGAGGATAGGATTTGCAAAAATATACCCAACCCCGGAGATTGCAGCCCGACTATCGTCATTTATGACCTAACCAAGGCATATTACGATGGGAGGCCGCAGCATCCGGGAATCAAAAGGCTCTTATCCTACGAGACAAGCTTTGATGCCCCACAGATTGGCTTGGGGGTCATGCTCGACTCGAACGGCTTCATTCTTAAAAGCGTGGTTTTCCATGAGTTCGTCTCGGAACCGAAAAGCCTGGATGACATATTGGAAGCCATGAAGCCCGCACCGGACACGTTGTTCATAATGGATAGCAGTATGGCAACGGAGGAAAGCGTAAGTTACCTAAAAGAGAAGGGGTTCCGCTATCTCGTGGTCAGCAAGGATAAAAAATGTGTGTTCGAATTCGGCCTCGCCGAGTCCTTGGTAACGCCCGGCCACAGGGAAATCCTGCTATATAGCAAACTTTCAGATGACGGCCTGGAAAATCGTGTGTACTTTTGCACCTTAAGAAGCTTCGTAAAGAAGAAAGCGATTCTATGCCGCCATATGGGAAAATACGAGGTGGAGCTTAAAAAACTTAATGCGAAGTGGAAAGCCAAAGGTGCTAAAAAGGATCTAGACGAGGCAAACCGTGAACTTGCCGGCCTGAGGAAAGAGTTCCGCATTGTCTCCCATCACTATTACGTGAAAGTCTTGGAAAAGCAGGTCGGCGAGGCAAATGCCACTAGGATTGCCAACGGTGTAACTTTTAGCATGAAAGAAAAAGAGGACACAAAGCTGACCCATCCCGGAGTCACCTGTCTCAAGACGAACGACTTGAGCATGAATGCCGAAGAGGTCTGGCAAACCTACAACGAGGTTCCGAAAGTCAAGAGAGTTTCCCGATGCCTTGAGTATGAGCCGGGATTCTTGCCAAACTTTAATCCAAAGAAAATGAGAATTGAAAGCTCCCTCAACGTGTCAGCCTTGGCCTACCAATGCATCAACATGATTTTGAAGATATTACGTATTAATGGGGTATCTGATAGCTGGGGTACTATTGTTGATACACTATCAAATCATAAGCGGGTAACGTTAACCATAAAAAACGAACTAAAAGGCACAATACAGATAACAAAAGCAACAGAACCAGAAGAGCAACATATAATATACTATAAAGCAGCAAACCTACCTATAATACCCAAATAATTCGAAAGAATCATAAAAACGAGATATACTGGTTTTTAGTAGATACATAGGCAATTTTTGCACGTAACCCGTTGGTAAGTGCTAATTTCCACAATATCGTGTCAAAGATCGCCAATTACGAGAGCATGCATAACGCTAACTATAGAAAGACAAGGAGTAGCAACACACAATATGCGCCCCCCCAACCCGGAGATAATCAAAGAACTGTCCCAGATTACGGAAGAAGTTATGGGATCCGATCTGTGTCTGTACGAAATATTGCTGTATTCCCATCAGAATAAGAGAGTCGGCCCCCTTCTGAAGAAGGCCAAGATGTTGTCGGATCTGGGGTTTCACCAGGAATTCATGCAGATGGTGGCTGACGTGGTTCCTTATATGCAGCATAAAATTGAAGAGATGATTGAACTTACGGAGATTTCCAAAGAGATATCGAAGCCGAACCCGAAAGCCACAAAAACTCTTAAAAAGAACAAGACAACTATCCTTGGGTACCCGGCACTGTTTAATACCCTGTTCAAAATGGTGGAATACTTGTCGGAACTTCCGGAAGTGTGGGTGGAGGTGGAACTGGCTATGGAGGAAAGGGAGCGCACAACGCAGGAAATTTGCGACAAGGACTCTGAAACCTCGGAGCAAAAGTCACCGGAGCCCGATTCGTATCTGTCGGAGCAGGCAATGTTGACAACTAGCGAGGAAATAGGCTCTCCGATCTCAAAAAAAGAATGGGATCGGCTAGTGAATCCCATCAAAATAGCCTTAACGGGCATCCGATGGACATGACCCCCGAATAACCAAAGCCCCATTGGTAGAAACCCTTGTGCGAGCTTCCCTTTCTTGCCATCCCATGAGCGGCTTTTCATCAGTTATTCTCGGATATGCGCCATCGGTTAAAATCCTCGGGCAATATCAAAATCCTCGATGCGTAATGCGCTCCGGGCATGACGTTTTCGTGGCTGGTTACCACCAGTCGCTACCTTTCGCAAAGTTTAGGAACATCGGCAGAAGCTTAACCCCTTACCTCCACAATGTCTCAGGCACTGGATCCATCGGGCAGGCGCTCTCCTTCAGGTAAGTTCGACCGTCCAACAAGGATTTTCGATGGATAGGCACTCCCTGAAGTCCTTGTATAAGGGGCACACTGACACCTTCATAATTCCAAGTTTCAGCTGATCCACAAGAAGCCACGATTACAAGCTCTGCGAACTTTATAATCGGGGCCGTGTCTTTTTCGATTATCGTAGCACCCTTAATATATTCTGGCTCACTTGCCATGAAAGCCTCAGCCTCGCATGATATTTCGGCCAAGCCCGCATAGGGTCACCCTGCCCAAGTCCATTGTGAAGCCGCAATCCAAGAGCCCCATGTGTTCTTATTTCCACACCATGCTTTGAACTCTTCAGCCGCTCACTTATTTTTTAACCCTAAGAATCCGTTATGGATTTGTGTTGCAGCAATCCGGATTGATATTTACCTACATTTCCAGTGCTCTCAACACCTCCGTATTGTTGGCATATCTTGGGCTCGCTAGGTTCCCGAAACCCGTATCAACCGCAATATCCAAAGACCCTGGATACCCTTACCAACGCGATTCCCTGCAGACAACCGCACCATTCCATTCCTTCTTGCATGTCGTCTTGCCTTGTCCCGTAGGAGACCCAAAGCGATTTAATTCCTCGCAGACAACCGAACCATCCCAGTTATTCTTGCATCTCGTCCTGCCTTGTCCCGTAGGAGACCCAAAGCGATTTATTTCTTGGCATTCAACGGAACCATCCCATTTCTCCTCGCATCTAGT
>JAITKK010000045.1 GCA_031278475.1 Deltaproteobacteria bacterium | reverse complement strand
CATTTTTTGCTAAGACCTTTTAAGGCATTTTAAAGCGTTTTAGGCCTTTTGGCATTTTGGCACTTTTGGCCTTTTGGCATTTTAGGCCTTTTTGGCATTTAGGCAGTTTGGCATTTTAGGCATTTTAGGCATTTAAGGCCTTTTTGGCCTTTTGGCATTTTAGGCCTTTAGGCATTTTAGGCATTTTAGGCATTTTAGGCATTTAGGCCTTTTTGGCATTTTGGCATTTTAGGCCTTTTTGGCCATTTTAGGCATTTTAGGCATTTAGGCATTTTGGCATTTTAAGCATTTTAGGCCTTTTAGTCTTTTAAACCATTTTTGGGCATTTACGGCCTTTCATTACCGAACATCTGATAAGGCACGCTTTCAAGCCCCGAATCCTAGAAGAGCGGCAAGTGACCCTTGCCGGCAAGTGCCGAACCAGAGATTGCCGGGCCAGAGAGAGCCGCAGGCCTCCCCCACGGGCGCTTCTCTCAGGGAAGGTTCCCCGCCCAAAGGACAGCATGGCGCATAATCCCATGAAAACCATAACCCTAAGGCCCTCACTTGTGGGCGCTTGGTTCATGTTCGCCGGGTTCCTCTTGGCGATAGCCATAGTCGTGTTCGAACAGGACAGTTCCGGAAAGGACATCGTCTGGTACGGGGTGGCAGGCTTCTTCCTGGTCCTCCTCGTCCTCCGGCTGACCCAGCGCTACGAACTCGACGACGAGACGGTGTGCGCCCATTACCTGCTCGGAAGCCCCTTTAAGGTGAGATACCGGGAGATCACGGAGATTGAGCTCAGGGAGTCCTTCGCAGGCAAACTTGTGGGCACCGCCCACCTTTTGATCCACACTAAGGGCCCCATCCTCACCCTTGCCGGAATCAAGGACGCCCAGGCCCTCAGGGACCGCCTTCTCATACTCGCGGGTCTCACCATCAGCTTCCCGAAGAGCCCCGAGGAAGACCTGGCCTCCGACACCGCTAACGACGACAAGGAAGAAGACGAGGCCGGGGATACTTACGAAGACGGGGAAGATGATGAAGGCGGGGAAGAGGATGACAACGGGGAAGCCGCTGGCGACGGGGAAGGGGATGGCAACGGGGAAGCCGCAGGCGACGAGGAAAAAGACTAAGACAAGCCAGGCCCCAGGCCCCCAGGGCCTGGGGCCTGGGAACTATGACCCGGGATCCAGGGCCAGGCTAAGTGATGCCGGCCCTGGGCCATTTGGGCCCGGAAAGGAGCCAGGACCGCAAGGCAGCGACGATGGCCGCCATAACCCGCAAAGATTATTACTCCATCCTGCAGGTGTCGCCCGAGGCCGACCCGCCGGAGCTAAAGAAGGCCTACCACCGCCTTGCGGTGCTCTGGCACCCGGACCGCAACCCGGGCTCCCAGATGGCGGAGGAGCGCTTCAAGGCCATTGCCGAGGCCTACGCCGTCCTGTCGGATCCCAGGAAGAGGAAGAGGTACGACGAGGTCGGCCATGAGATCTTCTCCGGGGAGTTCACGGAGAAGGACATATTCCAGGGCTTCGAGCTAAACGACCTCTTCAAGGAGTTCGGGCTTCCCACCAACGAGGACACATTGGACAAGCTCCTGGACCTGGACCAGCCGGACGACAGGGACGCGGGCAGGGCCCAGGACTTCTTCGGGGGCTTCGGCCAGGGCAAGGGCGAAAGAAGGGGCTTTGGGAAGAAGAAGGCGGTAGATTTAAGCCTTCCCCTCTTCATCAGCCTAAAGGAGGCGGTCTACGGGGCGGATCGCCTGACCGCCTTCAACACGGCCAAGGGGGTGGTTAAGACCAAGGTGCCCATACCCCCCGGCACGGAGAACGGGGCCGTAATAATCGTCAAGGGCCTGGTCCCGGGCGCCAAGAACGAGGAGAAGGGGGATCTCAGCGTGACCGTGAAGGTCCTGCCCAACCAGGACTTCCAGAGGAAGGGGCAGGATCTCGTAACGAAGCTCTCCCTCAGCCAAAAGGAGCTGAGGCAGGGGGCCAATCCCATGCTCAGCACCCTGGACGGGAGGGCCATCAGGATAAACGTGGCCCCTGGCACCCTTCCGGGTGCGAGGCTCAAGGTGGCGGGCCACGGGGTACCCTCGGCCAAGGGCATAAGGGGCTCGCTCATAGTGAACGTAAGGCTCAAGGACTGAGGGAAAGCCCCGGGAAGGCCCTGGGGCCGCAGGCCCCAGGGCACTTTCCGGGGCCTTAGGCACAAAAGCCGCCAAAAGGACGGTACCGCATGTACAAGACCAAGACCCTGGCCGCCGTGGTGCCGGCCTATAACGAGGAAAAGCTCCTCCAAAGGGTGCTTTCCTCGATGCCGGAGATAGTCGACCACATAGTGGTGGTAAACGACGCCAGCACGGACGCGACCGAGGCCGAGGCCCAAAGGCTCTCCATATTGGATCAAAGGGTGGTGGTCATCTCCCACGAGAAGAACCAAGGGGTGGGCGGGGCCATAGCCACAGGCTACAAGTGGGCCAGGGACCAGGGCGTGGACATGGCGGTGGTGATGGCGGGCGACGGGCAGATGGACCCATCCGATCTCCCTAACCTCTGCGAGCCCGTGGCCATGGAGGGGGTGGACTACTCCAAGGGCAACAGGCTGGTATACGAGGAGGCCTACAAGCTGATGCCCAAGGTGCGCTTCTTCGGGAACGCCGCCCTGTCCTTCCTCACGAAGATTGCCTCGGGCTACTGGCATGTGGCCGACTCCCAGACCGGCTACGCGGTAATAGGCAGGAAGGCGCTCAAGCTTTTGGACTGGGACAGGATGTACAAGCGCTACGGCCAGCCAAACGACATCCTGGTGCGCCTGAACGTCGAGGACATGCGGGTAAGGGACGTCCCGGTCAGGCCCGTCTACAACATAGGGGAAAAAAGCGGCTTCAAGCCCCGGCAGGTGCTGTGGCCCATATCCAGGCTCCTAATCAGCATGTTCTTCTGGCGGCTTTGGAAGAAGTACGTGATAAGGGACGCCCACCCGCTCTTCCTCTTCATCCTCCTCGGCTGCACCCTCTTCACGCTCGCCTTCCTCTTCTTCCTGAGGCTTATCTACCTCTGGCTGAGCCACGGCCAGATGCCGGAGATTACCCTGATTATCTTCCTCTTCACCCTGACGCTGGGGCTGCAGTCCTTCCTCTTGGGCGTCTGGATGGACATGAACCGCAACCAGGACCTGCGCTGAGGGCCCATCCCAAGAACCCGAGTCCTGTCAGCTTAGCCCCCTCAAGGACAAAAGCGAATAACTTGGGACCCCCGACCCGCCCCCGGGGGTGCTTGAAAGAAGCCTCGCCCTTACCCTTTTGCCCAAGGCGAACTTCCCCAACCCTTCCAACCCCCCTTCGCTTGCCTTGCCGCGATAGACCCCTGAGTCGCCTTCGATGGCAAAGGAGCCGTTCCTGATGTCCCCCATCACCAGGACACCCTCCACCTCAATCTCCTTGTCTTTCTTCTGGTAAGAGATCCGGCCCAGGGACTCCTTCCGTTTCCTGGCCTTTTGGGGGCTCATGCCCACCGCATAGGGGTGGGCCTTGGTCCTTAAGGACAGCCCCACGCCGTGCTCCGCGAGCATACCCAAAAAGTCCCGGTAAAGGCCCCTAAGCCCGGGGGACAGCACCAGGGCGGAGGCGCATTCCTCGTCCGTCTCCCCGGAAAGCAGGGTCAGGAACATATTCTCGATGGAGTCGTCCTTTTCCGGGGCCGTGTCGGGATCCGTTTCCATGACCAAGGGCATGCGGCCGTCATTGGCGTAAGAGAGCCGGATCGCGAAAGAGGAGGGCTCGAGGCTTTCCGCCAAGAGCCGCCTACCTTCCCAGGCTTTGTGGAGTTTGGCGGTGGAGCGGACCCCCTTTCTGTCCGTACCGCTGGCTATGACCGCGGCCGCGAGCAGCAGTTCCCGCACCTTCCCTAGGATCTTCCCCAAGCAGCCGGTAGGGACCGACCTTGGGCCTGACATGGACAGTTCCATGGCATAGGGCTTTTCCAGCCATTCCGAGGCCTTTAGCTCCTCTTCCAAGTCCTCCCTTTGGCTTTTCATGGAGTTTATGTAGATCATGGAGTTGGAGTCATATTCGACTTCGTAGTTGATGGAATCCAAAATGCCGTTCAAGTCGCCCAGCTGCTCCCTGATGATTTCCACCTGGCGTGGCGTCTGCTTTTGGAATTTCAGCATAATGTAGTTCCCGGGAAGCCTGTCTGCCTCAGGTAAGTTGGCCCGATCGTATGTTTATGGCAAATGATCCGCCCTTACCCGTTCGGGGAAGGCCGCACCATGTTCCTTAAAGTCAGGAAAGCCGCAAAAACCAGCGGGCGGGAAAGATGGCCTCAGGCGAAAGCCCAGGCCGGGGCATGCCCGCATGGCAAGGGCGTTTGGGCGTTATCGCTTGAGAAGGGCATTGGGCAATCAAGGCTAGCATTGGGTGTAACCCGCGATTTTCCCGAGACTTCCCAAAAACGCTTGCCCGATTCGTTTGGCCTTGCCTAATACTTGGGGTCTTGCCTTATCCTTGAGAACTTGCCCGATCCTTTGGGTCTTGCCCAATCCTTGGGGTCTTGCCCAATCCTTGGGGTCTTGCCCTATCCTTGCACTGTCAACGGATAGCTTAGGGAAAAGGTTGCGATTATATGGGCACCAAGAAAAACAAAAAATATATTCGTAGTTTTACAATCTATAAAAATTGAAATACGTAAAATAAAGTTTTTAATAAAAAATTCTTTTATAGAAACTACGCTACTAAGCCCATGCGGCACCAAGCGGGGCCAAGATGCCTATCGGATAAGGGCCTCAGCCACCCTGCGACTTGGTGGCTGCCGCGTCGTCTTTGCCGCACAGCGAGGAAAAGCCCTTGAACAGGGTCTCTTTTTCCTCGGCCAAGAGGGCGCTCCCCGAGTGCTTGCCGGACACTTCCTTCAAGAGCCGCAGGAGCCCCTCCGGGCCCGCGACGGTGTCAAGGGCCCCCTTTAGAAGGGCGGCTGGCTCAGAGGCCGAGCCTGGCCCGCAGGACGCGAAGCCGTAGCCCAGCTTCAAGCCCGGAAAGCTTCCTGAGGCGAGCCTCTCCAGGGCCTCTATGAGCCTTGAGAGCCTTGGGGCGTTAACCCTGGGGAGAATTACCGCGATCCCGCCCGCGGAAAGCCTCGCCGGCACGTCCACCTTCCTTAGCTCCTTAGCGAATACCGCGGCCAGGGCGGGGTAGATGCCCTTGGGCTTCCCTTCCAGGGACAATATGAGGAGCCCCAGGGGCTTCCCGGACTCCTGGACCCGGGCAAGCTCGGAGGATAGCGTCCTAAGGAAGTGCTCCTCGTGGAAGAACCCGCTCTCCGGATCCACGCAGGTGGGGCAGGGAGCCTTGGGGGGCCTTCGGGCGGGCCCCGCCCGCCCGGCCGCCGGCTTTTTGGTATTGGGTTTTTTCACGGGTGTGGCCATTGGCTGCCCCAGGGCCTTTTGGGTGAGTGTGTGGAAGATGCTGGGCAATACTTGAAATTGCCCGATTGGTCAAAATGGATGCCTGGATGCCTGAAAGCTTGGAAGCCTATTATGGAATAAGTTACCCGGGCATCAAACGGGCCGTTAGTTGAAAAAGTGAGAACCGGAAAACAAAAAGGATGCCAAAGCCAATACGCCGGAAAGCGAGGCTTTATGAAACGGGTAAAGTGATTATCACCATGATTTTATCATGTTCTTTTATTTTAGCACGCTTTTAGCCGCTTTGGAAGTTTTCGGATAAGCCAAAGCCATGCTGCCATGGCACGGGATTTTAGCCTAAGGGAGTCCCTTGCCCCAGTGTCCCACCAACGTGCCCAAGCTACGAAGCCCTCCGAACACCTACGTGCCGCTACGTACCTCAACGAACCCCAACGCCCCCATCGCCGAAAGCAAGCCGGAAGTTGACATTTCACGCCAGTTACGCCTAACATGCCCTTGAAAAGGGGCCTGTATTGCCCATGGCTTACAAAGGGCGCAACCTGGGCGAACCTTTCAGGCCTTCCAGGCTGGCATCCACGGCCGGGCTACATAATAGTGGCCCACAGGATTTTCCATGGCGCACAAAAAGAACGTTTTCCACATGCCTGACAAATCAGGGAGCCCTGTGCCCCACAGGACGCTAAAACGGGCGGTGGTGGTGGTGGGCCCAGAGGAGGTCGCGCAAGGCGCCCTAGGCGGATGGATGGGGAAAATGGCGGATGGCAAGGCCGTGCTGGTGGATGCAGAGGGCCCACCGGATTTCCAGCCTAAGGGCAGAAGCCCTCACAGCAGCCGGGTTTTCGGGGAAGCCCAGCCCGGTGAAGGACCCACCAAGCCCCATGGCGGAAAGGCCCCAGGGCCAACAGACAATGTGGCGGGACCCAAGGATTTGGGACAAGATCCCTTGGGTAAAGTCGGCCCCACAAGCCCGAAGAGCCCAAAAAGGGCCAGAGCCCACCGCAAAGCCGTGCCCGGGGAACCTGACAGCACCGTCAGAAGGCCGAAGGCTTGCGGCACGGGTCCTGCGGCACGCTCCAAGGGACTGCGCAAAAACAAGGGAAACGGAAATCCCGGAAGTGCCAAGGCCACCGGGTGCCACGGGGAAATGCATAAACCTGGGGCTATCGAGGCTCTCTTGGACAGCTGGAACCAATTATTTCCGCATATTGGATTGAGCCTTGAAATCACAGGGCACAGTGTGAGACTCGAGCCCTTAGCCATGGGAAACCTTGAGGGTTGCGAGGGTGATTTGCTACGCAGGCTAACCCTTGCCTTAAGCGCGCCACTTGGTTCCACCCTGATAGTCGCATCACCCGCAAAATACCTTGACTGGGATGCGGCACTAATGCTTTGGATGGCGGTGGAGGACCTAAGGCCGGACTGCTTCTTTATCTACATAACAAACGATATCAGGTTTGCGGCGAGCCACGATGATGCCCTGTTGGTGTGGGCGGGCTACAACAATCCCTTAAACACTTGGAACTACGTCGTCTTGGAGCCCACCTATCTTCCCGACTTAGTGCTCCTAGGAATTCTTCAAAGGGGGAAACCCGTGATATTCACAGAGTGTCGGCCGGATGGGTTCGGGTTCAGGCTATATGAGGCAATCTATGGGAACTACTCGGTCATCCCCTGCGAGAACGCGGCAAAGACCATCCAACTTACCAAAGGCATCAAAGAATGCGGCCAACTTGACCATTTAGGGCTCTACGGCATCATTTGCCGAGGCTTTTTAAGCGATAAAGAATTGAAAGCCCTAAAGGCTCACTCCATATACGCCGCAAACATAGGATTGGCTGAAAACCTGTACCTTACCCAAGGGATACTTGACTTGCTTGGCGATTATACCCCCAATGCAAAGCCAAGATTTGCGAAAATCAAAAAAAGCATAATAGATGATGCTTTCATCGATAAATTCCCGCAACTCTTAAATCAAACCATTGAAACGGAACTGCGTGGGCAAATAGAGAAAATCCCAATGGATTTACAATCGGAAGATGAGATAAAGGCTGCGGTATCCGAGATGATAACCGACGTTTACAGCAGGATTTTAATTGAGTTTACAATTGCCAAAAACAACAGAGACTATGACAGAATCCTTTTGCTTTTGAACAAAACCAACCTGTTGAAGCTTTTTTGGGACAAACTTAACCTAGATGGCTCAAGCCTTCCCAACGCAGTCCTTACTATGATTGCGTTTTCCAAAAGATATGAGGTAATCACGGCTCTAAAGTCGGTTCTTCCTGAGGAGATCGATTTGGATTGACCCAATCCAAGATAACACAACTCCACATAACACATACCCAAATAACCCAATCCCAGATAACCCAATCCAAGATAACCCAATCCCAGATAACCCAATCCCAGATAACCCAATCCCAGATAACCTAATCAAATATTTCCCAATTTTAAATTCCTGAAAACTCACCATCTTGGTCTTGCACCAAATATCATTAATGATATGAATTTATTTGATTTATTGGGCCGAGTTTAAAAAAGTGTTAGCGCACGTTACGTAAATAGCTAAGATATTGCACCTTTGTAATATTGTACCCGCCTTTCATATTGTGTGCGAATTTGCGCACATAATCAAAGGGTAGTATTTCGTGTAAACGCCTCAAATCAATCCTTCCCAGCACTTCCTTCGTATATGGCCGTTTGGAATCCAAGAATGCGATAGATTTCAAGAAAGTTTTACACTCGTCACTATTAAGTAATGCCGTGGTGATAATGGCATCGGACATTTTTCCAAAACTTAGAAAATAGCACGTATCATCCATCATAATCGGATGTTCCCCTATTAACAAAGCGAAAACCGGATCTTTATAGAATCCGGAAACACCTACCTTGTATTTAGAAAACGAATAATTTCCTATACCAAAAATGGAAAATTTAGGGGCTTTCTTGTATATAATTGATCGTCTCGCATCAAGCAAATCAACATGACGCACTAAGTAATTCCAGAGGGATTTGTCTTGCGTTTTGATTTTTGAGGTATCGGAATTTACATATCTTTGGGGAACTATCACATATTTCCGAGTCTCGGAAATTACGTGGGCTTTTATATCTGAGCTTTTCACAAGAGGGAACAAGTATTTTCCAATTTTTAAGCCAACGCTTTCACCCATTCCATTTATGAAATAATGCCCATTGCGGGTTAATTCCATAACTTTTGCGCAATCGTGCTTTATACCCTGTCTCCACTCCACTTGACATGTCCCATTAATGAAAGAAAGAGCGTTACCCGCCGCAATATCCGAATAAAAGCACTTATTCTTCCAGCCAAAGCTACTGATTTTTTGATTGGTGTCATAGTCATAAACATCGCAAATAGTCGCAGTACCAACCCCTAGCTTAATAACCAATAATACCGCATCACAAATTATATTAAATACCGCTCTGGCATCAAAAACAAACATGTCCGCATTAGTAACATTGAACTTTAATTTTGGCATATCCCTGATAATATTTTTGGCAACAATCGTTTTGCAAAGCATGGCCAATGTGCAATCAAAGCCGTCAAAGTAATGTAACATTTTGAGGATGATATTTTCGGCTATATCAAAATTTCCTTTTCCCGTGATAGCATCAAGCCCTGAACAACCCTTAAAATTATCCTTTAGAGGCAAATTACGGCTATTCATCGAAGATAGTTGCGTGTTTGTAACCCATGGGGGATTTCCAATTATCAGTATGGTATCTTTATCGGATAATTGCTTTCGAATAATTGAAAAATCAAAGGAAAATATGTCACTATTATATAGAGTTATCTTGTTTGACGCTTTTTGTGACTTGAATCGCTTGATGCCGTACTTATAATATGTGGGATTTAGCTCGATTCCGCAAATCAATTTTGCCGTTGGGAACACGGATTTAGCACTATCGATAAAATTGCCCGTCCCAAATGTCGGTTCAATTACGATAGTTGGTTCAAATTTATAAAAATGACGGAGTTTTTCACAAACAGAACGTGTGAAGCAAAGCGGCGTTTGGTAATCGCCATACTCAACTCTGTCTGATAATTTATCTGGTATGGCCATAATCAATGATTCTCAATGATTTTTCACTCAATTTGCCTGTGTCCGCAATTAGCCGCAGTCCTGCTTGCCGCAGTAGTATTTGCTACGGTGCTATTTGCCGCAGTTCTATTTGACGCAGTCCTGCTTGCCGCAGTGCTGCTTGCCGCACTGCAATTTAACGCAGTGCTATTTGCCGCAGTACTGTTTATGCGCCGCTAGTTGCATTCGACGTGATTTTTAACAAGTTTAGTGCGGGATGGCTATCAAGTTAGGCATTCGAGAAGCAATGCGCCTAACATCGCAAGTTAACATTTCCCGATATTTTGTGCGGTTGTGGAATGATAGGGAGCAATCTGAGAATGTCCCCTTTCTGCCATTAAGTTAGCACAAAATTATTGCGATCGCAAACATGGAAACGCGTGTTCCAATCCGTCCGCACATAATAAAGGCACAAAATTGTGTAATTTTTGCTTTGATTAGCTTTGATTTTTCAAATTCTGTTTTTTGGATCCCTTGGCCGTAGTGATCAATTCACTACACCATGTCCAGGATGCTCTGTGGCATGTTTTTGAGTGACACGACCTTGTCTATGCAGCCGGTCTTGATCGCCTCCTTGGGCATGCCGAAGACGACGGAGGATGCCTCGTCCTGGGCGAGGGTCCTGGCCCCGGCCTCCTTCATTATCTTGATGCCCTCCGCCCCGTCCGAGCCCATGCCGGTGAGGACCACGCCTATGGCGTTGGCGCCCGCGTACTTGGCGACCGACTTGAAGAGCGGGTCCACGGCAGGCCTCTGGTGGTGGACCATGGGGCCCGTCTTCACCTGGACGTAGTACCTCGCCCCGCTGCGCCTTAGGAGCATGTGGAAGTTCCCCGGGGCTATGAGGCAGACCCCAGGGAGCACCGAGTCGTTGTCGGCGCCCTCCTTCACGGTTATCCGGCAAAGGCCGTTTATCCTGTCGGCGAATGCCTTGGTGAAGTTGGCTGGCATGTGCTGGGCGATGACGATTCCGGGGGTGTCCGGCGGGAACCTTGTGAGTATGTCCTTAAGGGCCTCCGTCCCGCCCGTGGAGCTGCCTATGGCTATGACCTTGTTGGTGGTGGAGGATATGGACTTCTTGGCGACGGCGTAGCTCCCGGTCTCGGGCTTTTCGGCCTTGCGGAAGACCCTGGCCCTGGCCGCTGCCCTCACCTTCTCCGCCAGCTGGGCCCCCATCTCCCCCACGGTGAAGGAGCCCCCGGGCTTGGCCATGACCTCCACCGCCCCGCACTCCAGTGCCTCCATGGCCATGGCGCTGCCCTTGGGCGTGAGCGAGCTCACGATGATGACGGGCATTGGATGGTGGGCCATTATCTTCTTAAGGAAGGTGATGCCGTCCATCCTGGGCATCTCTATGTCGAGGGTGATGACATCCGGCTTAAGCTTGACTATGAGGTCGCGGGCGACGTAAGGGTCAGGGGCGTTCCCCACCACGGTTATGTCCTTCGCCTGCCCTAGCTGCTCGGTGAATATCTTCCTTACGATTGCTGAGTCGTCTACTATCAGGACCTTGACCATAAGAGCTCCTGGAATGCCTTCCCGGGGGCGGCCCTAAAATCCCTTGGGCCGCCCCCCGGAAGGGGGCCTGTCCCGTTAAGGGCCCGGGGCCTTGCGGCCCCGGGCCCTGGGTGAGGCAGGCTCGCGCCTGCCGTGGCTGTGTGGCGATGGCGGGGGATCCGGAAGGGTCCGTGTATTGGTCCCCTTTCCGGTTATGCCGCCTGCTCCGGCACCTTGCGGTAGACGCAGGGCGCCACGTACTTGAAGCTGTGCTTGAGCCCCGAGAGGCTCTCCGAGTGGCCTATGAAGAGGTAGCCCCCCATGTCGAGAATCTTGTGGAACTTGGCTATGAGCTGGGAGATGGTCTCCCGGTCGAAGTAGATCATCACGTTCCGGCAGAAGATGAGGTCCATGGGGTGCTTGATGGGGAGCGGGTCCATCAGGTTGAAGCGCCTGAAGGAGATGAGCCTCCTCACGCTCTCGTTGACCCTCCACATGTCGCCCCCCCGCATCTGCTCGTGGGGGACCTTGCTTAGGAAGGCCCTCAGGGTCTGCGGGGGGATGTTCTTGACGCTCTCAGGGCCGTACTGGCCCTTCTTGGCGATGTTCAGAACCTTGGTGGAGAGGTCGGTCGCGAGTATCCTGAAATCCCCGCCGTTCCCGAAGTAGGGGCTCTTCTCCAGGACCACCATGGCTATGGTGTAGGGCTCCTCCCCGGAGGAGCAGGCGGCCGACCAGATCCTGAGCCTGGGTCCCCCGCCTCCCGGGCGCTTGCGCCTCTTCTCCAGATCGGGCAGGAACTCCTTGGCCATGAACTCGAAGTGCTGGGGCTCCCTCCAGAAGCTCGTCAGGTTGGTTGCCAGGGCGTCCAGGAGGAAGACAAGCTCGTCACCCGTGGTGTCCCCCATCACGTACTTGAAGTAGGTCTTGAAATCCTTGAAGTTGAGCTGGTTGATGCGCTTGGAGAGCCTCGCCCTCACCAGTTCCTTCTTGCCGTCCAGGAGGTTGATGCCGCTTTCCTTGTGCACGAAGTTGGCGATGGTCTGGTACTCGGCGTCGGTCAGCTCCGGTTGCCTGGGCACGACGCCGTGCCCCGCCCCGGGCCTTTGGTGATGTTCTTGCACTAGGAAACGTCCTTTCCGGCCCTCCCCCGGAAGCTAAGGCTTCCGGGGGAGCGGCCCCTTGCCTTGGGAGTGACCCCCGGGGCCTTGGGCGCCTAAGCGCCCAAGGCCCCCGGGGGTTTTATCATTTCGCGCGGGCCTTTCGGGAGCCTTTTCGGGCGCGGGCCTTTTCGGGCGCGGGCCTTTCGGCCAGGCATTTGGCCCTCAGCCTTCCTCCATGACGCTCCTGGGCCCGAAGGTCAGGGCCTCGTCTGTCAGGATGAGGTCGATGTCCAGGATGATGAGGACCAGGTTCTTCTTCTTGGCCATGCCCTTGATGTACTCGGACTTGAGGTTCGAGCCGAAGTCGGGCGCCGGGTCTATGTCGGCCTCGTTGATGGTTATCACCTCGGAGACCCTGTCCACCACTATGCCCATCTGGGTCGCCCCGTGGATGGTCTGAAACTCTATCACTATGATGGAGGTCCGCTCGGTGTACTCCTCCTCCGGGAGCCCGAACTTAAGCCTGAGGTCTATCACGGGGATGACCTTGCCCCTAAGGTTGATGAGCCCCTTCATGAACCTGGGCGTCTGGGGCACCGCCGTTATCTCCATCATGCCGTTGATCTCGCGGATCTTCAGTATGTCCAGGCCGTAGGACTCGCCCGCGAGATCGAAGCTAAGGAACTTCAGATCCTTCGAGTGGTCTATGGAAAGGGCCGTAGCCCCCCTGTGCTCGTCGCTCATAAAACCTCTGCTGCCGCCCCCGCGGGCGATGGGCCCAGGCGGCCTATGGATTTTGGCGCCCCCCGAGGCCATCGGGGGCTGTCAGGGCGGAAGAAGGCCTTGGGTGGCCAAACACCCGCCCGCGGGCCCGCGCCCAGGCCCAGGGTGGCCTCCCTGGCCCAAGGGCCAGGGAGCTCACATGTCCCAGTCGTCGGCCTGGGAGGCGCCGGGGGACCCCACGGGGCCCCCGGCGCTGGTCTCGCCGATGTCGAACAGGCCGTTCACGTCCAGTATCAGCCCCACCCTGCCGTCACCCAGGATGGTGCCCCCTGCCAAGGCCCTCACGTACTTGAGCCTCTCGCCCAGGGACTTGATTACCACCTCCTGCTTCCCAAGCACCTCGTCCACAAGCAGGCAGCGGCGCTGGCCCTCGTTTTCCACCACCACCACCAGGGCCTCGGAGGGATCCCTCACCGCCCCCTCGGCGTTCACTATGCGGTCGAGGCGCATGAGCGGGAGCAGGTTGTCCCGGACCTTTATCATCTCGCCCTGGTTCTTGACCGTGAAGTACTCCTCGGGCTTGGGCCTGAAGCTCTCGTTTATGGAGATGGTGGGCAATATGTAGCGGTTGTCGCCCACGCGCACCACCATGCCGTCTATTATGGCCAAGGTCAAAGGGAGCCTTATGGTGAAGTTTGAGCCCTCGCCGGGCACGGAGGTGAAGTCGACTTTGCCCCTGAGGGCGTCTATGGACTTCCTCACCACGTCCATGCC
>JAITKK010000234.1 GCA_031278475.1 Deltaproteobacteria bacterium | reverse complement strand
CAAGTATGGCGGGACTTTAGCTGCGCCCTAGGTACTTGAACTTGGAGTTGAACCTGACCGTGCCGCTATTCCCGGAGCACGCGGTGGCACCCGAGCCGCCCGAGCAGTTGAGCGTGGTGACGTGGTATTGGGCCCCCTTGTTGCACTTCGGGCCGGTGTCGCGCATGGAGAGCTTGTTCCCGTTCCTTTTTGCCGTGACGGAGGCCCTGCAGGTGTCCGTATGCTTCCCGGCGCTGTTGAACTCCTTGATGGTGGCCGTGCCCTTGCCCGTGCTGTTGAAGCAGTACACATAGGTGACCGGTCGCCCTGTTCGGACGTTGTGGAGCCCCGTCACGTTCTCCCAGCAACCCTCCAGGAAGGACAGGTCGTTTGGGTCGCCATCGGACGGTATGACCAGGCCCTCCCCGGATTTTGGCTCCGTAACGACGGGCTCGGGCGGGGGATCGGGCTCCGGGGTCTTCACCGAGAGGAACTCCTGGTCGGCCTCCTCCTCGGGCGGCTCGGGCAAATCCAGCTCCGCCTTGGGGAGCGGGTCGAGCCTCAGCTCCGCCTCCTGGGTCACGCAGGACGAGAGATCGTCGAAATAGTCCTCCCTCAGGCCGTACAGCTCGGCTTGGAGCCTCTTCGCCTCGGAGGGGTCGAAGACGAGGATGGCCCCGCCAGAGAAGTAGTCCCGAAGGCCCGGGAAGAAGAGGAACAGGAGAATGGAAAGCACCAGGAAGGTCCCCAGCGCGGTCAGGGCCGTCCTCAGGATGTTCCAGGAGGCGCCACCTGACGCCGCGGCTTCCGCGGCGGGAAGCAAGCCGGCGTCCGTTGCCACGGCCGAATAATCGTGGCCCGGGGATTCGCCCCCGGCGGGTTCGGGTCGCCCCGCCGGGGCCTGGAAGGGGATCAGGCCCCAGCCCGCCACCACCGGCACGTCGTCCACAAGGAAGACGGACAGGATGCTCTCCTCGCCCGAGACGAGGTTCAGTATCGAGTCCGCTATCCTCGACAGGACCTTACCCAGCGTCCTGTCGTCATCCGACAGGGAGAGCGAGAGCCTCTCGGCCTCCGCCTTGATTGAGGTCGCGGACTGGGTAAGCCTCCCGTCAAGGCGGAACTGGGCCTCGGAGCCCAGGTTCGCCCGGGACACTGGGGTGCCCGGAAGGCTCGTCTGCCACTCCATCACCCCCGTTCCGGTCACCTTGTCGCTGGAGGCCGCCAGAAGCGAGGGGCCCTCGGGGCCAAGGGTGGCCGTAAGGGCCTCGTCTATTCGCGGGCGCAGGCCAAGCGCATTCACCCCGTCCACCGTGTCCGGGGCAAGCTTGCTTAAATCGCTTGTGGCTAGCGTCTGCATGGCCATAACGGGAGGGTCCCTGCGGTCAGGCTTGCGGGGGGGGTGCGGCATGCCCTGCCTCCCCTGAGGCATGATAGCACAGGAGGCCATGGCCGAAGCAAGGCTGCCAGGGCGTATGCCCGCCTTGGCGCCAAGGGGCCGTTCGCCGCCGGTGGGGGCTGCGGTGGGGGCAGGGGCCCAAGAAGCCCAAAGGGCCGGCTTTTCAGCCTGCGATCGCAACGGATCCTCTGCTGGGGGGCCCCACCCCGTCCCCACTTGGGGATCACTTCGGCCCGACGTACTCGAATGTGGCGTAGCTGATTCCGGAGGAGGTCCTTAATTCGCACTGGTTGGCGCCGCCCGAGCTGCCTTTGCAGCCGAGCCTGAGGACCCCGTACTGCCTGCCGTCCTGGCAGCGCAGGCCGCTGTCGCGCATGAGGACCGATCGCCCTTGCCTCCTGCCCGTGACGGAACCGGCGCAGGTGCCGATATATTTCCCGGAGCCATTGAACTCCTTGAGCGAGGCCCTGCCCTTGCCCTGGCCATCGAAGCAGTACTCGTAGGTGACCGGCTGTCCGGTGGCGGTGTTCACCAAACCACCGGCTTTCCAACAGCCCGCAAGGAAGGATAGGTCTTTTGGATCCCCTCCCTCTGGTATGACGAAGCCCTTGCCGCGCTTGGGCCCGGACGGTTTCGGGGGCTCTGGGGCCGGCTTGGGCTTCGGGGCCGGTTTGGGCTCTGGGGCCGGCTTGGGTTTCGGGGCCGGCTTGGGCGTCGGCGTCGGCGGGGGCGGCGGCTCCGGCGGCGGGGGGGCCGGTACCGACAGAAGCTCGGGTTCGGGCAACGGATCCATCTCGGCCACTTCCGGGACGGACCCGCGCTTGGGAAGGGGCTCCAGCCTCAGAGCAGCCTCCCGCGCCTCCGGGGTGGCGCAGGAGGACAGATCCTCGAAATAGTCCTCCCTGAGCCCGAACAGCTCGGCCTGGAGCCTCCTTTCCTCCGAGGGGTCGTAGCGGATGGAACCCCCGGCCAGATACCCCCTGAGGCCCGGGAAGAACAGGAAGAGCAACAGGGACAGGAGAAGGAAGGTGCCGAGCGCGCTAATGGCAGTCCTCAGGAAGTTCCAAGGTCCATGGCCTCCCGCCATGCCCGCCTCGGGCGGTGGCGCCCCGTCCCAGCGGGGATAGCCTGGCCCATCGTCCGCGGCTAATGCCTGGGCAGGGGCCTCGCCCACAGGCTTAAGGCCCCAGCCGGTAACGACCGGGCGGTCGCCCACCAGGAAGCCCCTCACGCAGCCCTCGCTGCCATTGGCGAGGAACTCGACGGAGGCCGCGATGTTGCGGAGGAAGGCTCCCGTCACCCGCTCTTCCTTGGTCCCTGAGCGCAAGAGCCTTGCGGCCTCTTCCCGCATGGCCGAGGCCGCCTTAAGGAGCATCCCGTCCAGGC